>SKYG01000230.1 GCA_007128045.1 Bacteroidales bacterium
CGCAGCAGGCATCCTGCTGGGGGTGCTGGCAAGCGTGAGGTTGAGAAAACAGTAACGGAAATCATTGGCAATTGCCTTACAAGTACTTTGTAAGGCAAGTATTCCATCTGTGAATTGCTGGTTGCCGTAACAATAATACCCCAACCTTTTTTTGGTTTGGTCTGTCACGGCGCTGTTTGGTATGCCTTTCTCAGAAAAAACCCACCTCCCTATTGATCAGCCTTTATAAAATAATCCAAGGCATCGGATATGGCAACATCGACCGGTCGGTAATTCAATCCCAGCTCCTTTATTGATTTTTTATTGGTATAGTAATTCGATGTACATAGGATCTTCATATTAACCAGACTCAGGTTTGTTGTAATTCTGAATTTACGGAGGAGTTCGCCAAATATCCCACATCCCAATAAAATTAACCTGGGAATTTTTATCATCACAGGTTGTTGTTTGGCGATCAGGTTTAACCGGTTAAAAAACTCCCTGTAGGAAAGGTTTTCATTGGCCACAATGTATTTCTCTCCACTTTTGCCACGTGTAAAGGATCTGATAATGCCTTCTGCAACATCTTCAACATGTACAAAGTTTTTTCCTCCGGGTGGATAAAAAATGACTTTTTTCTTCCACCCCATCAAAATAATTTTTCCTGAACTTGGCTTGGTATCGAATGCTCCCAGCATAAACGTCGGATTCACGACAACTGTCTCCATGGCATGTTGATGGCGCATCAAATGATTTTCGGCCAGCATCTTACTTTGCGCGTACATGGACGCTGAGAAAGGCTTCCCTGCGTCATGATTTTCATCTCCCGGCTTATCGATTGACCCGTGTCCAATTGTATTGGCTGTGCTAACGAATACAAACCTCTTTATGTTACATGCAGCAGCTGCACGAAACAAGTGGATGGTTGCATCTTTGTTTACTTTCAGATAATCTTCAACATCCAGTAAGTTATGATTTGTAACGGCAGCAATATGCACCACGTAGTCAACATCAGCTAATGCTTCAGTAAAGTCATCAAACAAGCTTCCGGTTACCAGTTGTAAATTGGGGCCTTTTCTTCCCAGATACTTTGATGGATCCCTGAGCAGTCCTTTCACAAAATAACCCTTGTCAAGCAAATGATGAATCAGGTTCGTACCCAGCAGGCCATTAGCCCCGGTTATAAATACTTTTTTCATGTTTCAGCTCTCTTTTAACGACCCAGGTTAAAAATGGCACCTTAAGCCACAGAGGGATAATTACAGACAAAAACCACGTTACTGGTGTGACCATAATTACAGCTTTACGTTTGAACAGTTTGTTAACACACAAACGGGCTACCCTTTCGGGCTTTTGTAATGTCAGCTTCCCAAAGATCCCCTGCTTTTTGATACGAACACATGCCTGATTGTTGGTAGCCATGGCACCAGGATTGACCACGCTTACAAACACATTGGTGCCTTTTAATTCAACTCGCAAACTGCGGGTAAATGAGTGAATAAAGGCTTTGGAAGCCGGATAAACGGTTTTGTATCCAATGGGAGAAAAAGCAGCAATGCTCGACACATTGAGCACATATGATTGCCGCTGCCTTTTTAAATTGGGCAATAGTTGATGTGTAAGTATTGCAGGGGCTTTTGCATTGACTTGTATGATGGTGTTGATATAGTCAACATCAGCCTCTTCAAATCGTATGCTACCGCCAATACCGGCGTTATTTATAAGGACACTGATATCAAAATTGTCGTTCAGCCAGTTGGCCAGGCCCCTGATGTTATCATCTAAAGAAAAGTCTGTCTCATAATAAAAGCACTGTACCTGATATTCTTTGGCAATCCAATCAGATAACTGCTTAAG
This sequence comes from Bacteroidales bacterium, assembly GCA_007128045.1. Lineage (GTDB taxonomy): Bacteria > Bacteroidota > Bacteroidia > Bacteroidales > UBA7960 > SKYG01. The sequence continues at coordinate 1,837 of SKYG01000230.1, forward strand.
GTCTTGCCCCGGCAAACTCACTAAAATCACATTAAACTGCCTATGGGCAAGCTCTATGGCAAATGCCTTCCCCAAACCCTTACTGGCACCGGTGACAACTGCAAATTGGTTTTTGACTTGTTCTTCCATGTGGTATTAGAATTCGGGATAGACTCTTGCAGAGATACTTATCCTACTGTTAATACATCCCTTTCTTGCATTCATTCTCCGGGACAAATATAAAAAAACAGATGTCTTATCTCTCTCTATATATATCTAAAAAAGACATTAGAAGTATTGGATATCATATCAATACATTCTTATAGCAGGGCCTTCGTATAAAACTATTCGAATTTATGAAAATATTCCAGAAAAACATAATATATCATACACATCGCACTTCAGAAGGTATTGATGCCGCCGGCCTGTTAAACATTGCACAATTTTTGTTGTTACAATCATGTGCAATTTCAAACAAAAACATTACAAATCGAACGGGAGAATTCATTCTGGCAATAAAAACACTAATGAGAATGAATAAATTGAAACCGACAACGGTAAAACAGCTGATACGTTCAAATCCTGAGGAGGCCAAAACAGTCCCTGCAGAGGAACCTTTTCTGACTATTGCTGAATTTTTTTGCAACAGCATTCAGGGAGAAAATTTCATTGGCTGGCCGGCGACAGGGAAGAGCTCCACATGAATCGGGGGCTGGTATTGGAGATGGCCGTCCAGAACAATGTTAGGTATTGCAGCAGAGAACATGTTGAATTGTGGGATATCGTAACAGAAGCGTAAATATGTATTCAGAACCAAATAGTCCGGGCAAATCAAATTCGGCCGATTACTACTTCGACAAAAACGGCAACCTGGTATACACCGGCAAATACCTGCGTGAACGAGGCTATTGCTGTGGAAACGGCTGCCGGAACTGCCCGTACAGCCCCAAACACAGGAAGGGAAACAGGAGAGTAGGTTAAGGCTGAGCGAAGCGAAGTCCCGAACGAACAGGAGGGATCTTTTTTATGGCTGAGGCTGACTATTTACACATTATGCATGGGACATTTATGGATCCGTGAGGAATGAAGAAGACCAAAAACAAGTAATTATGAAAAAAAAGAATGCAGGTTTGGCTCTTGGCGGTGGTGCTGTGTGGGGTGCTGCCCACATTGGGGTGCTGAAGGCCATGGAAGAACAAGGAATCAAGATCACCCACATTGCGGGGACAAGCATTGGATCACTGATCGCAGCACTTTTTGCTTTCGGTAAATCGGCCGATGAGATCAAAGAGATTGCCATGGATCTGAAATGGATGAAAGTTACCGATATCTCGATATCGAAATTCGCCCTACTCTCGAATAAAAAGCTCGGACAGGTTGTGACAGAGCATATCGGCGAGAAAAATATTGAAGATGCCGAAATTCCCCTGGCCATCATCGCCACGAATATCTCCACCGGAGAGAAGGTGGTTCTGGACAAAGGGCCGGTAGCCAAAGCTGTCATGGCGAGCACCTGTATACCCGGCGTCTTTGAACCCGTAGAGATCGGTGACATGTTGCTGGTCGATGGCGGCATTAAGGAGAACGTACCTACCGAAAGTGTCAAGAACATGGGTGCAGACTACGTAATAGGGGTCGACCTGCATGCCAAATACTCAAACGAAAAGCCGAAGAACATCCTGGACATCCTGATCAACAGCTTCCACTTCACCCTGATGACAGTCGGCAAACTGCAGACCGTAGAAGCGGACCTGACCATACAACCAGACTTGTCATCCTTCAAGTACACCGATACAGATCAGATCAAAGACCTGATTGAGCAGGGCTATAAAGATGCCCGGAAGATGCTTAAAGCATGAAACTAAACCATGCCGTGAAATTGGTGTTGACGTTGGCCACCGACTGAATTGTATTCTTGCGGGCAGCAAGAAACCATTGCGCAAGAGGAAAGACCATAAGAAGATACGCTATCGTTTTTCACAGGAAGGCAAACAAACCGAAACAAAACGCTTATTAGTACTGCTATAGATTTCACAAATTGCTCCTATGAAGAGTTACGATTTCCTAATTTAGTATGTCTCTTATAACCGTACTTCCTGCGCCGGTCAGGAAGCTATTCCACCAGTAATGAAAAACGAAGCGGTCGATTTCGCGATCAAAGTCAATGGTTCCGAGGCGGACTTCCTCGTTGGTTTTGGGATTGGACGAGTGGTACACAAATTGCCCTCCGGCCCAGTTGGTGATCTTTTGTCTCAACTGGCTGCGATCCGGTGCCAAATCCAATTTGAGTCCGGAATACAGCATAGTCAATTCTCCGTCTGACCGGAAGTCGTTGCCGGTAAAAGAGAAATTGGTTTGCTCATGCGCCCCTTCAATGACACGCATCCCTGTTAATGGATAAATAGCCGGGTTGATGGTTTCAAAGGGCATAGCTGCCAGTGTTCCACGGGCATTGTAACCCCCGTTACTATCTCTCAGGTTGTAAACAAAAGCCACGGTAAGTTTAGGACTTCCAAATATTTTGGCATGGGTTTCGATGCGCATGAGGCTATCCTGCAGCAAATACTCCTCCACATTGGTCATATTGTTCAGGGTTGCCGAAAGGTTTCTGAAGGGTATCACGCCTTCTTCCGCAGACCCCTCGGGGAGCTCCTGGTAAAACACATCCAGGTCATTGATCTGAATGATACCGAGCCACATTTGAAAAGGGGCCTGCTGAATGAGTCTGACGGGCATGACCGGCCGCTGTGAGGTATTGAAAGGTGGGTGGCGGTCACGGAAAGCTTCAAGCCTTCCGTGGCTCACCTCCAACTTTTCGACTGACAGGTACTTCTGGTTAATCAGCTTGTTTAGGTCGAATCCGGTGAATCGTATTGTGTCAAGGCTGACTTCAATACGGTCGGTCTGATGGGTAATCTGGTTGCTGAACTGCCGCTTGTTGAACAGTGGAATCATCTCCATCCCAAACAGCTCAAGTCCGGTGCCATCCCCAATCAAAACCAGGCTGTCGCAAGCGATCCGGTGCAACCCGTCCGGAAGCAGAATGTCAAGCCTGGCGGCCAAAAAATCAGGTTCCCTCAGGTCAAACTGCGGCGCATCCTGACCTTCATCCGATTGCCAGAGGACGCCTCCGGAGAACTGACCCTGATCCAAAGAGAAAACATCAGACCCCAATTCTGCGAGCGTTTGAACCTTCAGGCTGGTAAAGGCGACTGTAAAACTTTTTATTTCGACAGACTTCGGCGACCTGGTATCTCCATTCTTTTCAAATACCTTTCCTGCCGGATTGCGGATCACTGTGGCAGAAAGTTCCTTTAGCTGAACATTTGAAAAAACAATATCATCCTTTTCCCTTATCAGGGCGATCAAGCCTCCGGTCGACACCTCCAGTTCCCCGGCCTGTATGCTGAAAATCTCAGCGGGCAGCGCTTCCGGTTCCCAGGTGGCAAGCGCCTGGGTGTCTGGAAGCAGCAACACAGAAGAGACATACATGGTACGGAACAGGGGACTGAATTTCACTGGCGGGATTTCTACCTGGTAAAGACCGGTGGCTTCCCCATCCAGCATCTGTGCTACTTCCTTTTGCAGGCTGCCGGTTACCTTACCGGGAAGAACCAAATGCAAAAGCACGATCCCGGCCAGGACAAGAACCAGAATGCCAGCCAATAAATAAATAAAGATTTTTGTCTTCATGTTTGAATTGGTTAGCGGAGCTTCATTAAGCTTATTGCTCCCATTTTCCAGATTGTTAAAATACGGCCCTGCCAGCTGGAATGCATTACATCTTGTTGGGTAATGTTTACATAATTCACGAAAGTATCAGTTGCATTGACAGCTCATATCAGTGGGTATCATGAAACATAAGATTTCTCTGGGCATGCCCCACGAGTCAGTCAATGTATGGAATATTTGAAAATGGAAACTCGGGACTTGTATATCCCCTGCTATAAAGGAATGCAAACAGCTCCCCTCTATAGCAGTGGTAAAAAACTGGATGGAGACGATAACCCTTGAAGAGCTTGGATTCTGACTCAGCATATGAAAGCATTGAATCTTAAGGATTATATCGCATTCGCCCGGCCTCATTCGTTTGGGTCAATGGCAGAGAAACCGAAAATGTGTAAAAAATATGATTATAGTAAGAGTACCAATAGAAGCAACATTTATTGATGCCAATACTGCAATCAAATGTATTTCATTGTTTTGAAAAAAACAAATATTTAACTACTCTGATTAGATGATGTAAACGTTTTTTGCCCTCTGCTCTCTGCCCATTTTACCTCATACTTGCAACTGTCTTTTTTGCGTCTTCTAGATGCAGAGATGCTTCATGGTTATATCTGGCATGCTCCATTCTTAAATCCCAGCTTTTTTGAAGGATTTCCAGCGCTTCCTGGTATTTGCCCTGCTTGTAAAGGCCCAGGCCTTTGGTATGAAGAAAATAGGAGTTATCTGGTCTATGTTGCAGGGCCTTTTCAATCAGATCCATGCCTTCATCCAGATTTAATTCCTTTTCAATCAATAGGTAAGCAAGGTTGTTCATTCTGACGGGACTCTGTGGTTCAAGCACAAGCGTATTTCGATAATGTTCTTCGGCCTTATCCAACTTTCCACCCTCCGTATAAGTATATCCCAGCTCACTTTGGATAGATGCTTCGCTGACGCCCAGATTCCTGCGATGTGATTCAAATCTTGCCAGGTATTCATCCGCCTGTTTTGTTCTGCCCCGAACCAGGGCCAGGATTGCCTGCCGGCAAATAATGTGGATATCGTCAGTAAAAACCTTTTCTGCTTTTTTGTAAAGCTTTTCCTCTTTCCTGAACTGGCCTGTTTTATGGTAGGATAATCCAAGTGCTGTGTAATTAAAGCTCCACATGATTTCGGAACCCCATTTTTCACTGATTTCAAAAACTTTTTCCAGTTCAGGAATTGCTTTGTCGTATTGCTCCAGCTCAATATATGAAAGGCCAATATGGTAATAAGCGATTGTCAATTGATCATCGATTTCCAACATTTGCCGGTGGTGTTTTATCACTTCAAAGGGGGTTCCAAAATAAAAAGCGTGCATTCCTTCCACATAGAGTTTTTCTATTCTGGTGGAATTCATGCTGTTTTCATATGCCTTCTGGCTCCATTTCCTGGCTTCTGTTAAATAACCCTGGTTACCATAAGAAGGAATTAAACCAAGCATAGCCAGTACATTGGTTGAGTCAATTTCAATCATTTTATGGAACATTTCACTTGCATGGGTAAAATCCCTTTTCCGAAATGATTTTTGCCCTTCCAATAAATAATAAAATGCTTCGGGCGATGTTGTCGAGTCATAATAGCTTCGATATATGGGGTCTACTTCTTTTTTCAACAATTCCACAATAAGATAATCCCTAATGATCCTTGAAAGTGAATCGCTAAGCCGGTAGCTGATAAAAATGTCGTACTCGTAACCTTCAATGATGCTTGTCATGGCTCATTTATTTGTCATTTCCGTTTCTCCGGCAAATCTGAAAGCCTGCCTTGGCAAGAAAGGATGGCAGGTTTCTGATCATGTTCCTGTCAGATTCTTTTAATTCCCATGAGAGTTCTTCATAGGGAACAATGTGAGGGCTGGTCTTTTTAGCAATATCCTTCGGTCCGGACTTATATTTCCAGCCATTTTGCCGACGCTCCTCCATCCAACGCTGGTGTTCGAGCTCTGCCAGTAGTTCAATCTCCCCTGGTTCGAAG
>SKYG01000361.1 GCA_007128045.1 Bacteroidales bacterium
TAAAAAATATCCCCAGCCGGGATACTCCCGGTTCATCACGATCTTGTATAACAAGTCCCTGTCTTCTTCCCTCAATATGTCGATGAATGCCCAGGTACCCAAAATGCCTGTAAATGCCCTGTAATCCATCGACCTGATGTGATCCCTGACAAAATCCAGGATATATGGGCGCACATCTTCTGGCACAAGCTCCATTTGCAATGCAATCAGATTGCATGTCAGTTCGGAGAAATACCCATCGGGGGCCGGGTGTTCCAGATAATACCCTTTTTCATGGTTGTAAAATGTCGTATTGAATACATCATAAATTTCTCCAGCCATCTCCCTGAGGCGGCTTTGCTCCCCTTCCTCACCAATGATTCCGGCCAACTTTTCCATGGTTTTGGTTACACGGTACAGATATGCGGTATTGATCAAGCGTACCATCTCCGGGGTTGCTCCTCTTGATTCAACGTTTAGCGAAGGGATCATATGGTCTCCCCAAATACCTGTCGCAATATATTCCTGTGTTGACCCCACGACAAAGGCATGATACGCTTTCATGGTGTCATAGTGCTTTCTGATCAGGGTGGTATCCAGGTGATGCATGTATAGCTGGTTTACAAGATGCGGGTAAACCGACACCCATGACACATCATTGACCATGGCTGTTCGTCCTCTTCGCTTGCGCATCTCAGGAACAACAACGGGGATGATTCCCGTTTCTCCGGCCCATTGCTGGGCATCAGGAAAATCATTTACCCACTTGGTCCACAATGCTGCCATGTCATAGGTGTAATCAGCTGCCTCAGAAAACAAGTGCACATCGCCTGTCCAGCCATATTTTTCCGAGTTTGTATTACTCAGCGGAATACCTTGTATGAAATTATTTCTGAAGGTCTGTACCACCATCCTGTGAATGCGATTCAAATACTCATCGCTGCTACTAAACTCCCCGTGTTGCGCAATGGCATTGTTTGTCTCTATGATCCTGATTGACTTGATCTGCATATGTTCCGGATCACTCAGCCTGACCTGCAGGTACCGAAACCCCTGGTAGAAGAACCGTGGTTTGTATTGCTCTGGCCCTTCCCCCTGTAAGGTATAGTTACTGTGGCAATCGCGATAGTAATAGGCACCGGTATGGTTCTGATCCCAGTATAGCTGGTTCTCCTCTGTAAGCGGCTTCTGATAAAATGGCCCGCCGCATTTCTCTGTCCCACGTATCATCACAGTTGAACCCGCCTTCCCTTCTACTTCGATTTCCCAGTAACCACCAATGGTCACACCAAAATCATACTCATAGGTATGGTCATCGCGACGCAGGACACTCACCGGCTCATAAACAGACAATTCCCTTACAGGCTGGATCAGGCCTGCCGACAAGTCGCCACCGTAATCGAATGAACCCACGCTGTTCCAATGGCCATCGTCAAACGAGGGGTTGCTCCATCCTTCTTGTTCCAGACGGGCATCATAGTCCTCGCCCCCAAAAAAGTTGTTGAATGTTATTTGACTCCCACTCCATCGCCAGCTTTCATTGCTCGTAACCAGGTCGTAAGAGCCATCATCATAGTTGATCCGTATTTCAAGCAGCAACTTTGGACGTGAAAATGCAGATACTTCCATGTTCACATTGGCAAAGCGACCTTCAACCGGTTCGGTAAATGCACCCATGCCTTCACCCGTCCATGCCCCAATGGCATTCACACCCTGGTGCAACAGATCGCTCACGTCATGTACCGTATACAGCAACCGCTCGCTGAATTGGGTGGTAGGAGGATCAAACAGATGATCACCAACCCTGGCTCCATTGAGATATATCTCATGCAACCCGATGGAGGTGACGTACAACCAAGCCGAGTTGATCTGCTTACCGGCAGTGAACTCACTTCGTAATAATGGAGAGCGGACAGTTTCATCCGAGGCACCTATCCAGGCAGCAGAAAACCCATCACCACCCAAAAAGCCGGTATGAAAACGCTGAGGTTCACTCCAGGCACTCTCCTTGCCGTGCTGATCCCAAATCTTTACACGCCAGTAATAGGTAGTCTGGCTCTCCAGTTGCTCACCCCTGTATGTTTGTTGCAAAGACACCCCGGAGCTTATCTTGCCTGTATCCCATACAATATTGTCTTCTTTAAAAGCTTTATCTTCCCGGGAAACCACAATCCGGTATGCGTCCTGCATAACATCGCGCCGGGAACTTTCAACCACCCAGGAAAACCGCGGACTGTCCATGTCTATGCCCAATGGCTCCTCGTGGTACTCGATCCGAAGGTCAGACGTTCTTATTTGGTCGCTAGCTCCTCTGCTGCAAGAAACAATCAAAAACAACAGACAAGAAAAATAAATCATTCGCTGGGTAATCTGCTTCATGTTGGATATTGTATGCATTTGAATATGTCTTTTTTTGTATTTAACCTCACATCTTCACAATCATCTCCTCTTCATTCATCGATTGTAATGGCCTGATGTCTCTGAACAGCTTCCATTCTCCTTTTTCCGGATAGCCGACCCTGATGGTAAAGGTGTCGGTGCTGAACACTTTGGGAGCGAACTCAGTTCCTTTAGCCCTCACGATGTATTCGGTTTCACCAGTATCCTGGTTGATAATTTCTACCACAGGATTGGGTTCACCCTCAAACTTCAAAGTGGGAAGCCATGCGATGGCCTCCCTGCCATCGTTGTCGTACTGGCTGATCGTTACGGGCCATCCGGGATGCTGGCAGTCAGGCCCCGGACTCAGCACATCAGCAAGGAAACGCCACGACTCCATGGTGATTTCCCGCTCATCCGAGTCAAAGTAGATCATTCCGAACCCAGATGTTTTATCCTGAGCCAATTGATAGCGCTCAGGCACATTTGAAAAATTACCCGGATTGCCAATCGCATACACATAGTTCAGGTTTCCAAATGCATCTTCGTATTGCCCAGTGTTTGGAAGGCCATGTGCCGGACGGTTCACTGCCGGAATTCCAAGATCATCAGGCCGGAACCAGCGTGGGTAGCCTGTTGCAATGGCGGGCGTCACATAACACCAGCCTGCATCCCTGTAATCCTCAATGCCGTACTGTGTAATGGAAGGTAAGTGTTGATCGCCTGCAATCTGAAAAACAGAGGCCTTGCGAAGCAACTTCAACGCCCTGTCGCGTGCCTTTTTCGGCCAGCCCCCGGAATCCAGGTCTCCGTATAGAAATCCATCATAATTGCCGTGATGGGTGGCTACATTGGCGAAAACTGTTTGAGTCAGCAGAACTTTCATATCCACATCATCCCAGTCTTGTATCCAGTCGCTTAGAAAAGCCTCCTGCCGCGGGCCAAGCAAAGCCAAATCCGGCTTCTCTATTTTCGTCGGATCATCTAACGGCTCCTGCAGGTGATCTGCCCGCCCCTCCCAATCAGAAACCCTTTCTGGCCCCGATTTAAAGATCCTGTCGCTGACAATGGCAAAACTGACTCTGCCATAAGTCAGACTAGTGTACCACACACTCATGCCCTGCTCAATGGGTGTGGGATCGTATGGGTCAGGAAGATGCTCGCATTGGGTACGGTTCACCATATTGACAAATCTGACCGTTTGTGCAAATCCGGTAGTGCTGCTCGTATTAATAGCATTGGTAACATTTATTTGCTCCTGGTTATGAAATGGCACCCCTTCCTCACCCCAAAGATTACCATGATATACATCATGATCGTCAGGCGTGCAAATTGTTGGGATGTTGCGCATCAAGTCACCAAAAGCCCAGCCAAACATATACCATTTACCCAGGTAATTCACGATGGCAACGTCTTCCGGCGACCTTCTCACACCGTATCCCCCATTCCCTTCATACAGCTGATCACCGGAAAAATACAACAGATCGGGTTTCAACAAATCCAGATTATTCACCAAAGGGGTGTAAGGGAAGCCATAATGAATCTGACAGGTCAGGGCACCCATCCGCAGTGGCCTTCCTTCTGGTTCTTTTTGGATGGTGCCTTCATAGTAGGCATTGGTCATGCCACCCGAAGAATCAATATATGGCAAAGAAACCCTGTAGCTAACAGCTTCTTTATAATCCCATGCTTCAACCCTGAAAGTTATCGTGCGGGCATCAGGATCCATGCTCCCGGATGACACCGTGGACCACGTGTTGTTGCTATATACTTGTAGTTCAGCAACCTTATTATCAGACGCTCCAAGGGGTGGAAGCTGAGCAGTGAGTTTAAGGGTACCCCTGCTTAAGGTATACATCGTCCATAGCACAGGGCCAAAACGATTATCATCCCGCCTCTCAAATTTCTTTCCATTCAAACTCAGGTTATCAAACCAAAATTTAGGGCCATTGTTTCTGGAATCACTGGTAGAGATGTTATTGATCAGCTGTACCACACCCCTGACCAGCTCATCAGGTTGTACAGATAATTCAAGTAACTTTTCACCCACATCATTGAACAAAGCCATCTGAATCGTCAGTTTTCCGCGGGTATGGGTTCCCTCCACTTCGATTGAAAAACCGGTTAAATCAAACCCTTCAGGCAATTCTTTCACCTGATGGCCCAGAAAAGCAAACCCTTCTGTGCTCACACCAAGCTTTATCCCGCGTCCAAAATAGATGGCGGCTTTCACATCATCATCTTCCGGATCAGAAATACCAAGTCCTATCCCTGCAGACCCCTCATTGAAACCCTGTTCAAGCAATCCCATATCAACTGACACACGGAAATCACTTTGATTATCTCGCAACACATATGGCAACACAGAAAAAGTAGCATTTTGAATGTCGCTTTTGCACATGATCTTACCATCTTTTACCTCCCAATCCTCAATGGGGACTGTCCAGAAATCTTCACCTATCCATATCCGGTCAGGCAACTGGTTAAAATCATAATGAACGGATACGAGATCAGACTTGCAAGAATGAAAGAGCAGCGTAGCCGTAATGACGAAGAAGTAAAGAAATTGCTTCAGAGCGCCCGGAAGAATTGAATTGCAACTCCAGCGGCTGAATCTACCATTTTTTTTCATGTCGTGTAATAATTAGGTTTTAGTTATAAATTTCTTAACCTGGGCGTACTTTGATTTCTCACCCAGTTTTAATCTACAAACGGTGCTCCTATTGCTCACGACTTTTAACTTCTTGATACTTTATCTTCACATAAAAGAAGCTGGCAAAAGCGGCTATGGCAGCGATTATTCCCAGCGGGTAAGCTATGGAAGAAGCAAGGTTAAAGCCTTCGGGAGCCACAAGCAGGTAGGTTACTGTAACAGCCGTCATAAAAGTAGCCGGAATGGAAGCTATCCAATGTAACTTATGATGCTTACCCAAATAGGCAGCGGCTGTCCATAGCACGATCATGGCGATGGTCTGATTCGACCATGCAAAGTAGCGCCAAATAACCTGAAAGTCGACATTTGTCAGAATAAAACCAGTAATAAACAGGGGTATAGCAATAAGCAGCCTGTTTCTAAAAGGCTTTTGGTTTAGCTTCAAGAAGTCGGAGATGGTAAGGCGGGCACTTCGAAACGCAGTATCACCCGAACTGACCGGACACAACACCACGCCCACCACAGCAAGAACACCACCGACCGGACCAAGCAAAGAAGTAGAAATATGATTTACCACGCCGGCTTGTTGGCCATGTTCCGACATGAAAGCCGAAATCTCGGCAGTAGAACCAAAAAACGCCATGGATGCTGCAGCCCAAATCAGGGCCACGATGCCTTCTGCCACCATGGCGCCATAGAACACCCTTCTACCGAGCAACTCATTGCTGCAGCACCTGGCCATAATGGGCGACTGGGTAGAATGAAAACCCGAAATGGCACCACAGGCAATGGTAATAAACATCAGTGGCCATATGGGCAAACCTGCAGGATGCCAATTTTCCAGGGAGACCTCTGGGATCGTATATCCTTTCACAACTATTCCTCCGGTAATGCCAATCGCCATCAGGAACAATGCCGCACCAAATATTGGATACAATCTCCCGATAAGCTTGTCGACAGGCAGTAGGGTTGCAATGATGTAATACGCAAAAATTATCGATAGCCAAAACCTAATGTCCGGGCCAGGAATCAATCCATTCAGCAATTGCGCTGGCCCGGCTACAAACACCACACCAACCAGCAACAACAATATTACAGTAAATCCCCTAAGAAACTGTTTGAAACCAGATCCTAAATAGACTCCTACAATCTCGGGGATACTCAGTCCGTTATGCCTCATCGACAGCATTCCGGAGAAATAGTCGTGTACACCGCCGGCAAAAATAGTACCAAATACGATCCAGATAAAAGCGGCAGGGCCCCATAAGGCACCGGCAATGGCGCCAAATATGGGTCCGATTCCGGCAATATTCAAAAACTGAATCAAGAATAGCTTCCATGCAGGCATGGGTACATAATCAACCCCATCCTGCATGCGAATGGCAGGTGTAACTATTTTTCCATCGGCACCAAACAGTCTTTCAACATATCTTCCATACAGAAAGTAACTACCAATCAGTAAGGCAAGAGAAATTACAAAAGATATCATATCCGAGAAAAATTATACTAACTGTTCAAGTATTTCTTTACCCCCCCTTTTATATAGAATCCCTCTTTTAAACAACGACAGAAATATTTACCTGGGATATTCTATCGGTAAAAATACATGAAGTATGACAATAATCAAGTTCTCAAGTAAATAATTCACCTTCTTAGAAGGTGGCTTTTTGAGGTCGCCCCCATAGAGGGCCTAGAAATCAAAACTATGTTGTTGTTGTTCAAATCTTTTTTCCTGTTCTTCCTGTTACTTCACGTATCGTTTGATCACCTCTTCATCAACTCCAACCGTGGTGACAAAGTATCCTCGTGCCCAAAAGTGATTCCCCCAATATAGCTTTTGCTCCATCTTTGGATAACTCTTGAACAACTTGATCGCAAGTTTCCCCTTAAGTGTGCCCATCAGGTCCGAGATACTTACCTTCGGAGGTACAGAAACCACGAGTTGTATGTGATCCTCTTGAACACTCATCTCCTGTATTTCTCATTGTTTCCATTCGCAAAGCATCTTGATATCATCCTCAAGCAAGGTTTTGATTTCCCCTTTCAATATGCGAAACCGATACTTCGGTACCCACACAATGTGATAATCATATTTGTATATTACATGCGACAGCTTCCTGTATTTACTCAAACTAGAAATATAGGCATAGCCGTCATTACATTACCACCGTCAAAGACGGTGGATTTCTAATTTACATTAAACCCTTATTATGGATTAATGATATGAACTATTGTTGAACCAAATTCTAAAAAGGCATTTTACTCTGTTGGCATGCAAATAAACTGCTATTACCCTAACGAAACTAAATTTACCCCAAAAAACTAATTATAGATGAATCTTAAACATATTAAACCAGTTTTACTCTGAATCAATTAAAATAAATTATATTTATCCTTGCGTA
>SKYG01000345.1 GCA_007128045.1 Bacteroidales bacterium
AGTTGGCTGAAGTCTTCGAAGATGACCGGAACCTGATCGGCGGCAATGCCTATGCCGGTATCTTTAACAAGGATGATCACTGAGCCGGTATGTTCATTCTGGTGAGCAAAAGATGCTTTGATGGTGATATGCCCCTCATGCGTAAACTTTACTGCGTTGCTTACCAGGTTAAATAATATCTGTTTGATACGTGTTTCATCAAGCTTCAGCAGTTCCGGGATGTTCTCCTGAATATCCAGGTTCAGTTGTACGCCTTTTCGCTGTGCCTTCTCTCCGTATAGGGTGCGTGTTTCCTCCAGTATCTCTGGCAGGTTTACCGGCTGAAGCATCAACTCCAGCTTGCCGGCTTCAATTTTTGCCAGGTCGAGGATGTCGTTGAGCAGCGACATCAGAAGCTTTCCTCCCGACAGGATAGACTCCACCATCTTTTTTAAATCTTGCCGGTCCAGTTTGTGATAGAGTGCCTCGCTAAAACCCAGGATGGCATTCATCGGGGTACGTATTTCGTGGCTCATATTGGCCAGAAACTCACTTTTTGCCTGATTGGCAAGGCGGGCCTTATCTCTTTCTTGTTTGATCGTCAGCTCCATATTTCTGCGTTCATAAGCATGCGATATGATGCCCGACAATGTTCGCAGCATGTCAAGCTCACCATCAGTCCAACGCTTCTGAACCACGCATTCATCAAATCCGATGCAACCAAAAAACCGGTCTTTTACAGAAAGCGCAAAGACCACCACCGACTTCACTTTTTGTACTTCGAGCATCTTTCGGGTGCCTTCATCAAGGGTGCTAAAGTCTTCCGCGTGTATGATGCCCTCTTCCTTTAACAGGTGTTCCCATCGTGGGATGGTGGAGTAGGGGATATGCTGCAGGTTAGCGATTTGGGGCGAGATGCCTTCATTGCACCACTCATAGGTGTTGCTGGTGTGGGTACCTTCTTCGTTATTTTCGAAGATAAACACCCTGCTCACACCTGTATGCTCGCCGATCTTTGTCAGTGAGGTATTCATCCTGCTGTCGAAGTCTTCGAGGGAGTTTAATGCCAGGGCTATATCAGACAGGATGCGCTGCTGTGTCAGGTTGTGCTGCAACAAATGACTTTGCTCCAACAACTGCTCCTCCACCCTTTTACGGGTGAGCAAGAGGCCCAGCTGACGGGAAAATATCCCACAAATATTTTTATTGGTGAATGTGGCACCGCGCGACATAAAAAAGGTGAAGTCGCCGATCATGATATCATCTCTCATAATCTTTAGCAGCCATGTTTCTCCCACGGAGAACAACTGCTGCGCCCTTTCTATGATAAAGCGCGGAATAATCTTATCGGTAAGTTCCAGGACTGTGTCAAAACGGGTGAGGGTATCTTTTTTTATCTTATCTGCCCTTACAGGATCGTGAGGCCACCGTTTTCCTGTAATGGAAAACCCCATAAGTGATAAGATCTTGTTTTGATAGCGCTCCAGTCCGGAAGTAGCCACCGTGGTGAAATGCAGTCCGTCTGGATCATATATGTTGAAGGCCACAAAAAGAGCCCCTGAAATGTCTTTGAAAAAATCCGTTATATCCTGGTAGTTGATCTTGCTGGTATTCATTTGAAGAAACTCTTCAGAGATCATCACGAGCTTCTCCAGCGCTGCCTCATCTCCTAATCCCATGCTTGCAGGCTCCTTTCTTCCAGGCTCTTCGCTTCCAGTCTCCATTCTGGCAGTCTCCATTCTGGCAGGCTTCATCTGTTTAAAATTTTGTCGAACAGTCGAACAGTCGAACAGTCAAAAAGGCACCCATAATCATGCCAGTGTGTGTCAAATAGCCTTGTTCCCGAACAATCGGGACATTCGACATGGGTAGTTTCATCATTTTTATTCTTTTGACGTTGACTTTTTATTACACTTACTTTTTAGGGTTGGGACAAAAAAAGCCCCTTCTTGGGGCTATCATGAAAAACAAAGACCGAATATAACCATAATCTTTAATTACAATACACCAGGGCATTGTTAAGCATTTGCGACAGGTTTTCTCTTAACTCGTCAGGGCTGAAAGGCTTATGCAGATAGCCGTATATGCCTTTTTTGGTAAGCGCTTCCTTGTCCTGTCTTTTGTCGACATTAGAAAGTACAATCACCGGAATTTTTTTATATGGGTCAACGTTCTTTAACTGTGAGATCAGCTGATATCCATCCAGGCGTGGCATCATCAGGTCGGTAACAATGACATCGGGTACCAAACCGCTCTCGAGCATGCTGAGGGCTTCCAGTCCATCACGGGCAGTAATCACTTCGTATTGCGACGACAGAAATATCTTTACAAGAGCCCTGAACTCTTTTACATCATCGATAAGGAGGATCTTTTTTTTCATGCTGCATATAATTTTATGCTGTTTACCTGCCAAGGCAACAAGCTCATAATTATGACAATGATGCTGCTTTTCATTGTCATCATGATTATAACAATAAATATACCAAGCCGTTTATCTGTCGGATAAACAGTCATATAATATTATCTGCATGTGTGATTGTGTGTGGTTGTAATCTCGTTATTGAAGATACAGTCTTCGTTTTTAAAGGGGCAGGTTGTGGGTTGCAGGTTGTGGGTTGTGGGTTGTGGGTTGCAGGTTGCGGGTTCTTATTTCTCAGCGCTATGTTCCCGGTTACCGGTTGCTTCTGCGTGCTTCGAAGATATCGCCGGCTCTGATGGCGAGGGTACGGCCCTGGTCGTCGGTTTCCCGTTCGATGCCGAGGGCATTGGTGGCGATAACGCCCAGCTCTGCCAGTCCTCTCCCTGCCAGTTCTTTCAAAGGGATACGGCCCTGGCTGAGATGGTCATCGACCTTGCTGAAGTCGACCGGAAGTGCCTTTTGCAGATTGCTGAGTGCAAGCTGCGTCAGCCCTGTCTCTTCAGGACTTTGTTGTGCGATCAACCTATATTCTTCTTCGGTATAAAGTGTGGCAGGAAGCATGCTCTGACTCCAGTAGGCAAACTCCGTTTTGTATTCTATGGCTTCGTATGAGGCGTACTGGCTGACAGGCTCTGACCGTGATACCGCCTGTCTGGTGTTGACAGGTTGTAATGATGTCATTGCAGCGGCTATCAAATGGCTTTGCTGTGGGATGGGGCTGTAATAGCCGGAGCTTTCTGATTCCAGCTCCCGGCTCGATGGTTCTGCCATGTTTCTGGCTTCTGCCTGTGCTACTGTTCTTCTATCAGTCGGGGTGATCACTACTGCCATGTGGGTCAACGCTTCCTCTTGCCTGGACATTGCTTCCGCTGGCCTGGAGATTGTTTCCGCTGGTCTGGACAACGCTTCCGCTGGTCGGGATAACGCTTCCTCCGGTCTGGTCACTGCTTCTTCTGGCCTGGTCACTGCTTCCTCCGGTCTGGACACTGCTTCCGCTGGCCTGGAGATTGTTTCCGCTGGTCTGGACAACGCTTCCGCTGGTCGGGTCACTGCTTCTTCCAGCCTGCGTGCCGGGGAGGGGACATCCGCAACGGCCTTCGGCTTATCCGCCTCCTCAACAGCAGGCAAATCAGATACCAGGTTGTGAATGGCAGGGTCTGGTGTTCTTAAAAAGAACAGGCCCGCCAGCCATAACACCACGGCGGCGGCAGATATGTAATACCACGTGCGGGCAAGGAACAACCGGCGCCCGCCATGAACGGTAGAGCCACTGCTGCTGTCAGATATATCTGATGCAGAATCTTTTGATGCAGAAACACCGGATTTTGCAGTCTCTGATTCAAAGGTGTCGGATGCAAAAGCCTTGGATGCAGAGGCTGCCGCAGAGACATCAGCTCCGGCAGCGGCTTCGACGGGAGGTTTGGCGGATGCCAGCACATGGTGTTTCAAAGATGATTTTCCGGGAAATGCCACGGCCTGGTCTGTGCCAAGAACGGAAAGCTGCATGATGCGAAGCTCACGTGCCATCTCTGCACTGCCTGATGCAAAATAGTCGACGGCGGCACGCTCATCATCCGACAGGTCGCCTTCCACATAGGCGGCAAAATACCATTCGTAGTTAGCAGGAGTGACCATCCCACGCTTTAAAGACTCCCGATCAGGAAATGCCACGGTATCAGGAATCAGGCCTACCATGTCGAACGCCTCGAACTCTTCCTTAAGCTCAGGGTGTGCATCCAAAAAAACAAAGATATCCGCCTTGTCTGCTTCCGACAAACGACCCTCGAAGAAATCAAGGAAATACTCCGGATAATTCTCTTTGTTAATAGCCATGATCATTTACACTGGTTTTTTACTTTTATTAAACACGTTTGTGCTTAAACAACGACATCCAACCTTCTGATATAATTTTTTAAAAACACCCTGGCCCGATATATATATACTTTTACCTGCGACTCATTCAGTCCTGTGATCTCGCCGATCTCCTGGTACGAGTACCCTTCATAATCCCGCAGCATGATCACAGAGCGTTGTATGTCCGGAAGCCTTGACACGGCCTTGTTCAACACCTCCTTCAGGTCGGAGTATTCGTCGGTGTATCCGGAATCCCTGACAGCACCTTCATCGAATTCTGTATGCCGACTATCTCGCCTGATGGTGTCTATCATGGTGTGGTATGCCGTGGTAAACAGGTAGGATCGTGCCTTCTCCTCGCTGATGGTATCTACCTTCAGCCACATCTTCTCAAAGCTGTCCTGTACTATATCGCGTGCCTTCTCCTCATCACGTATATTCTTGAGAATAAAGCGATACACCCCATCGGCATATGCGTCTACACACTGATTGTATTGGGCCGTTGTCATACAGTCAAAATCCGGTATTCTTACTGATTCATTACTATGACGTACAAAGACATGAAAATGTTACAGGTCGTCAGTTCAAAGGTAATAAATAGAGTCAAATATTTTCATTACTTTTGCACCTTTATAATCGTCAATATCAACAGGACAGGACAAGCCCTGTCCAAGCCAGAATACAACTCTTAAACTTTTAAACTCCTCAACTCCTCAACTCCTCAACTCCTCAACTTTAAAAAATGGAAACTGTTTTAAGCGGCATACGGTCTACCGGAAACCTTCACCTGGGAAACTATTTTGGGGCCATCCGGAATTTCGTAAAAATGCAATACGAACATCGCTGTTATTTTTTTATTGCCGACTACCATTCTCTGACCACCCATCCCACTCCGGGCGACCTGCACCGCAACGTGCGGCAGGTGCTGGTAGAGTATCTGGCAGCGGGCATCGACCCTGAAGCAGCCACCTTGTATATACAGAGCGATGTGCCGGAGGTGACAGAATTGTATTTGCTTCTCAACATGAATGCCTATATGGGTGAGCTGGAGCGGTGCACCTCTTTCAAGGAGAAAATACGCAAGCAACCCGACAACATCAATGCCGGACTGTTGACCTACCCGGTGCTGATGGCAGCCGACATACTGATTCACCGGGCACATAAGGTGCCTGTGGGAAAGGATCAGGAGCAGCACCTCGAGATGGCCAGGACATTTGGAAACCGGTTTAACAGGCTGTACCAAACAGACTATTTCCCTGAGCCTTACGCCTACAATTTTGGTGCTGAGCTGGTGAAGATCCCCGGGCTGGATGGAGGCACCAAGATGGGTAAGTCGGAAGGCGAAGGCAACGCCATTTTCCTTGCCGACGAGCCTGCGGCTATCCGCAAAAAAGTTATGCGTGCCGTTACCGACAGCGGCCCCGCCATACCGGGCGAAGCCATGTCGCAGCCTGTGGAGAACCTCTTCAACCTGATGCGCGCCATCAGCAGCAATGATACCGTTGATCATTTTATGGATGCCTACAACAAAGCCACCATCAGATATGGTGATATGAAAAAACAGCTGGCCGAAGATATCATCGCGTTCACCACGCCTCTGAGAGAAAAAATTCTTGAGATTGATGCCGATAATGATTATCTCAGCAAGGTAGCTAAGATGGGTGCCGAAAAAGCCAGGGAAAGCGCTTCCAAAACAGTAAATGACGTACGTAGGATCATTGGGTTTAGGGGGTTTTGAAAATTCAACGATTCAACAACTCAACAATTCAACTTCCCCAGCCTATGCCAAAATACATTGAAACAACCCGTGAGCAAGAGAAGGCCGTTTTGGTTGGCCTCATAACCGGGCGTCAAACCGATGAGGTTGTTGCCGAGTACCTTGATGAGCTGGCTTTTCTGGTAGAAACGGCGGGGGGCATCACGCTGAAGCGGTTTACGCAAAAGCTCGACAAGCCTGATGTGGCTACCTTTATCGGCAAGGGCAAGCTCGCTGAATTGCGCGACTACGTGAAAGAGGCTGAGGCCGATCTGGTCGTATTTGATGATGAGTTAAGTCCGTCGCAGCACCGCAACATTGAAAAGTCGGTCGGCTGCCGGGTGCTTGACCGCAGCTTCCTGATCCTCGATATTTTTGCCCTTCGTGCCAGGTCGGCCCACGCCAAGACGCAGGTAGAGCTGGCACAATACCAGTATTTGTTGCCCCGGCTGGCAGGCATGTGGACCCACCTGGAGCGCCAAAAGGGTGGGATAGGCATGAAAGGTCCCGGCGAGAAAGAGATCGAGACCGACCGGCGCATCGTCAGGGACAAGATTGCCCTGCTAAAAACCAAACTGCGTCAGATCGACAAGCAAAAGGCAACCCAGCGCTCCAACCGCGGAAGCCTCGTCAGGGTGGCGCTGGTCGGCTATACCAACGTGGGCAAGTCAACCATCATGAACCTCATCAGCAAATCATCCGTATTTGCCGAAGACAAGCTTTTTGCCACCCTCGACACCACCGTCAGGAAGGTGGTTATCGGCAACCTGCCATTCCTGTTGTCAGATACGGTTGGGTTTATCAGAAAGCTGCCGCACCACCTTATCGAATCGTTCAAATCGACACTGGATGAGGTCAGGGAGTCTGATATTCTGCTGCATGTGGTCGACATCTCCCATCCGAACTTTGAAGAGCAGATCAATGTGGTCAGGGAAACACTGAATGAGATTACCGGAGATGAGAAGCAAAGCATCATGGTGTTCAACAAGGTGGATGCCTATACATTCGTCGAAAAGGAGCCCGACGACCTCACTCCCCCACAGAAAGAAAACATCAGCCTGGAGGAAATGAAGCAAACCTGGATGGGCAAAACCAACGAGCCCTGCATCTTTATTTCAGCAAAGGAAAAGCTCAACATCGAAGCCTTCCGCAAACAATTGTATGATGCGGTGGTGGAAATCCACCAGGTCAGGTACCCGTATGATAACTTTCTTTATTGAAAGTTGAGGGGATTAACCGCAGAGGGACGCAGAGTGATTCGCGGAGGAACGCAGAGAGGATTAACCGCAGAGGAGGGGATTAACCGC
>SKYG01000162.1 GCA_007128045.1 Bacteroidales bacterium
TATGGCTACCGGCTTATACCCGGATAACCACGGATTAGTGAACAACAATTTCTATTGTCCGGATCTGGATATGACTTACCGGCTGGGCGACAGGAAATCTGTTGAAAATGCCATTTTCTATGGTGGAGAACCGATCTGGGTAACAGCTGAGAAGCAAGGCCTGGTTACGGCCTCTTATTTTTGGGTGGGATCAGAAGCACCTGTGCAAGGTATCCAACCTACCTATTGGAAGCTTTATCAGGGGGATGTCCCATTTGAGGCCCGCATTGACACGGTGATTGCCTGGCTCAACCTGCCGGATGAACAACGCCCCAGGCTGACCACCTTTTACTTTGACGAGCCCGACAGTAAGGGTCATAACTATGGGCCTGACAGCCGCGAAGTCTCGGAGGTCATTGAGCATCTCGATCAACTGGTAGGGTCTTTAATCAATAGAATAAGCGATCTGCCCATTGCTGACCAGATCAACCTCATTGTCACCTCCGACCACGGCATGACTCAACTGGACATGAACAGGTATGTAAATCTTTCAGATTATACCGACCGATCGTGGTTTGACAGGATACATGGGGGCAATCCACTCTATTCTTTGCAGCCTAAGCCGGAGATGGCTGACTCTGTGTATAACATCCTGAAAAAGGTTGACAATATATCTGTCTGGCACAGAGAAGATATTCCAGCACGCCTGAACTACGGAAAGAATCCGCGTATTCTCGATATGGTGGTGCTTGCTGATAGCTCATGGAGCGTGGGATGGGGCCCAGCCAACGCGAGGTTTCACTCTGGAGGTTCCCATGGTTGGGATAATGCACAGAAATACATGCACACCATATTCTATGCCATGGGGCCGGCATTTAAAACCGGTCACACCCATCCAGCCATTGAAGTGGTCGACCTGTATCCCTTGATTGCCAAAATATTGAACCTGAATCCTGCCCGAGTCGACGGACAATTGGATCGCACCATAGATATGCTCCAGGAATAACCACTTAGCCTGCATAATTCCTAAAAAGCAAACAACTATTTATTACGCTTCGATCCGCTTTTTGACTTGTTGACTTTCTGACATTTAGACATTTTGACATTTATAAACACATGAACTTACCATGAGGTTTCCTAGCAGGGAGGTACAAATAGGAACAAAAGCCCTGGGCGGTAACAACCCGGTTCGGCTGCAATCAATGACAAACACCCCTGTCGCTGATATAAAAGCTACCATTGAGCAGGCAATACGGATTTTTGAAGCAGGGGCCGATTATGTGCGCATAGCAACACCCGATTTACAGAGTGTCAGACAGCTTCCGGCAATAAAAAAGGCATTGTATGCAGCAGGCTTCACCAATCCACTTATCGCTGACATCCATTACCAACCCGAGCTGGCGCTGGAAGCAGCTCCTCTGGTAGAAAAAATCAGGATCAACCCCGGAAATTATGTCGACCGACCAAAGACCGGACAAACCTATTGGAGCGATCAGGAATATGTCCTTGACCTGGAAAGACTTAAACAAAAACTGTCCCCCTTAATCAAAGTCTGCAAAGAATACGGCACTGCAATACGTATCGGCACCAATCTGGGGTCGCTATCCCAACGAATCATATATAGATACGGGCATACACCGGAAGCAATGGTACAGTCGACACTTGAGTTTCTATGCATTTTTGAGGAACTGTCATTTTTTAATACGGTGGTCTCACTGAAGGCCAGCAACCCGGCATTCATGATCCAGGCTTATCGCCTCATGGCAGAAAGAATGTCGGAGAAAGGGATGAGCTACCCCATGCATCTCGGAGTTACAGAAGCCGGCTCTGGGATGGATGGTCGTATAAAATCAGCCCTGGGTATAGGAACTCTGCTAAAAGAAGGCATCGGCGACACCATCAGGGTAAGTCTGACCGAAGACCCGGAACATGAAATTCCGGTTGCTAAGGCTATAATTGCATACGCCCTGTCAATGCAACCACCCCAAAAAACACCATCACATGACATAGACAATTCTAACGACCCACACGAGCCAATGATAAGTCATGCAGAAAATATGATGGATAATGAAACAACTGTTGATGCAACATCATTGGCAAGCACACAAGAAAAGAAGCGCACAGCATCATCAGAGCAGCCAGAGAGGATCGGACGGAAATTGTATACCACCGAAGATGCAGACAGCTTAATGATCATGACTGCCATCGATTTTGGGGAGAAACTACTGTTTAAAGAAATTGACGACGTTGTGATAGAGGCACCAAAGATCAAAGAACCCGGGTTAGTCCACCATTTACAGGAATCATTGATGCAAGCTACTGGCAGGCGTGTTACAAAAACAGAGTTTATCGCATGCCCCGGTTGTGCAAGGACATCCTACGATATTCAAAGCGTTTTGCGGGATATTCAGGAGCGAGCAGGGAATATTCCCGGGCTGAAGATCGCTGTAATGGGATGCGTGGTGAATGGTCCGGGAGAGATGGCAGATGCTGATTATGGCCTGATGGGAACTGCAAAAGGTTTATTGTGGCTGTATAAGGGGAGTCAGGTTGTCAGAAAAAATATCCAGCCCGAAATGGCTGCCAGTGAACTCTTACAGCTACTAAAAGATGCGGGGAGATGGCATCCGGTATCAGGAGATGATCAGGTATAGGATATGCATAAAACCACTATCTTTGCACAAAATATTATAGCTATCCCACGATGAATATAGTTATAGCCGGCGACAGTGATGTAGCATTTCACCTGGCTAAATTGCTGTCTGTCGAGAACCACAATATCACCCTGATCAGTCCGAATGCAGAGCTTCTGAAAGTTATTGAAGCGCATTCCGACCTGCTGACCATTGTTGGCGACTCTACCTCTTTACCCATCCTGAAGAGCAGCTATGTTAAGCGTGCAGACCTGCTTATCAGTGCCCACCTGGACGGCCGGTTAAATTTACTTACCGCCATCCTGGCCAAACGACTCGGAGCCCGGAAATGCATCGCCAAGGTGAATGACCCTGACTACCTGACAGACGAATGCAAGACCCACTATAAAAGCCTGGGGATCGATTACCTGGTTTCTCCGGAACAGATAGCCGCCAGAGAGGTTACCAATCTTCTTACCAATACAGCAGCCACAGAAATATTCGACTTTTCATACAATCAACTTTCTCTCATGCTGATCAAACTTGAAGAAGGTGCTCCCGTAATTGGTAAATCATTGCAGGATATTGCCGGCGAATACAAGAAGCTGGATTTTCGGGCTGTGGCGATCCACAGGAAGTCGACCACACGTATTCCACGCGGAGAAGATATTTTTCAGGCCGACGATCTCGCATACGTAGTCACAAAACCCAACGGGATTGACCACCTGCTTCAGCTTGGAGGCAAGAAACATTTTGATGTAAGAAACGTAATGATCATCGGCGGTGGCGCGGTAGGCACCCTGGCAGCGTTGAACCTGGAGAAGCGTTTTAATGTGAAATTGTTTGAGAAAAATCCGATAAGAAGTGTAGAGCTATCCAACAAACTGCAAAACACCCTGATTATTAATGGAGATGCCCGCAGCATAACACTTCTGGAAGATGAAGGTATCGCGGCCATGGATGCGTTTGTTGCCGTTACAAACAACTCCGAAACAAACATACTTACCTGCCTGCTTGCCAGAAAATATGGCGTAAAAAAAACCATTGCCCTGGTTGAGAACATTGACTTTATAGATATCTCCCAAACCATCGGCATCGACACCATCATCAATAAAAAACTTGCCACGGCCAGCTATATCCTTAGGTTTACCATGACCTCTGAAGTTATCTCCACAAAATGCCTGACAGGAACAGAGGCTGAAGTATTTGAGTTCCTCGCCAAACCCGGTTCCCCAATTACCAAAAGGCCCATCCACAAATCAAAATTTCCCGAGAAAGCCATTATCGGAGGTTTTATCAGAAATCAAACAGGATTTATTGCAACAGGCGATATGCAGATCCAGGCCAACGACAGGGTGGTTGTCTTTGCCCTGCCAGAGGCCTTCCATGCAGCCGACAGAATGTTTAAAGCGTAATTAATACCATGGAATCATGATCTCCAGGTCGGATGTTCATTTTCGGCTGATAATAAAATTTATCGGCATATTATTGATGATACTGTCGGGTGCGATGGCGACATCTATCTTATGGTCATGGTATTATAATGAGACGCAGGTGATCCGGTCATTGCTGATAAGCAGCGCCATCACTTTTTCTTCAGGCTTGTTGCTTTTTATGCTTACCTCCGGCTATGACCACCGCAATATCGGCAAAAAAGAAGGTTATATCGTAGTAACTTTCACATGGGTTAGCATCACCCTGTTTGGGTCACTGCCCTTTTATTTATCCGGTGCTATACCATCCTACACCAATGCTTTTTTTGAAACTATGTCAGGATTCACCACGACAGGTGCTACCATCCTGACCGATATAGAAGCCATGCCTAAAGGATTGTTGTTTTGGCGCAGCATGACCCATTGGCTTGGTGGGATGGGTATAATCGTGCTAACTCTGGCCATCCTGCCTATCCTGGGCGTCGGTGGTATGCAGCTGTTCGTGGCTGAAGCACCCGGCACTACGCCCAGCAGGCTGCATCCCAGGATTACCGAAACGGCGAAAAGACTCTGGGGTATATATGTCATATTCACCTTGTTACAAACCTTACTGCTGATGTTTGGCGGAATGGACCTCTTCGATGCTATTTGTCATGCATTCAGCACGATGGCCACCGGAGGGTTCTCAACAAAAAATGACAGCATCGCAGGCTTTTCTCCTTATATTCAATATGTGATCATCTTGTTCATGATTATTGCCGGAACAAGTTTCTCGCTTCATTACTTTCTGCTTAAAGGACAATTCAGAAAGGTACTTGACAATGAAGAGTTCCGCTTTTATCTCTCCATTATTTTCGTGTTTGCGATTATCTATACAGTGGTTATTTATGGCATGCACCAGGCAGGTCCCGAAGAGGCTTTCAGAGATAGTTTGTTTCAGATAGTATCCATTACAACAACAACAGGATTCATTACAGCCGACTATCTCCAATGGCATGGACTTCTTTGGTTTGGATTATTTTTGCTGATGTTTACAGGCGGATGTATTGGATCTACAGGAGGAGGCATAAAAATGATACGAATCCTTATTCTTGTGAAAAACACCAGGCTTGAGCTTAAAAGATTAATACATCCCATGGCAATCATTCCGGTCAGGGTAAATGGGAAAACCATTCCCACGGAGATCATTCAGAACTTCCTTGCCTTCTTTCTGTTGTATATGTTGATCATGGTTGCTGGATCAACCATCATGACTGCGTTTGGTTTGGATTTCACTTCCGCAGTCGGTGCATCTATTGCTACCCTGGGAAACATTGGCCCGGCTATCGGCAAACTAGGGCCAGTTGATAATTATGCATTCATTCCACTGGGAGCAAAATGGGCACTAAGTTTCTTTATGCTTATTGGCAGACTCGAAATATTTACCGTTTTGTTATTGTTCTCCCCAAGCTTTTGGAAAAGATAGTATATATTTGCGGCTTATCAATCTGATCGTGGCATGCTGAGTATTTGTATTCCGGTATATAACGTACAGGTATCACAACTGGTGAACACGCTGCACCAACAGGGAAAACGCCTCGATGTACCCTTTGAGATACTCCTTATTGACGATGCCTCGGAGGAAACATTCCGGCAGTCAAACAGCGCACTTGGCAAGCTGCAATATGTCAGGTATGAAGAGCTTACACAGAATATCGGCCGAAGCAGGATACGAAACCTCCTGGCTGTCAAAGCACGTTTTCCCCTCTTGCTTTTCCTGGATTGCGATGCAGAGATCACCACCGGAGATTTTCTTAAGAAATACCTTGATGCAGGGAAAGATGGATCGGTAGTTTGTGGCGGACATGTCTATCAATCTGAACAGCCATCCCATCCTTTTGTCCTCCACTGGCTTGCAGGAAGCCAAAGAGAAGTAGTTCCGGCTTCAGCAAGACAAAGAAAACCACATCACTCTTTCATGACAGGAAGCTTTCTTGTACCTTCCAGCCTGCTGTACCAGCTGCCATTCAATGAAGAGTTATCTGGTTATGGACACGAAGATACCCTATATGGATATCAATTAATGAAGCGCAGCATAGCGGTTAAACATATCGACAACCCCATCAT
The DNA here is from genome assembly GCA_007128045.1 of Bacteroidales bacterium. Classification (GTDB taxonomy): domain Bacteria; phylum Bacteroidota; class Bacteroidia; order Bacteroidales; family UBA7960; genus SKYG01. The sequence continues at coordinate 6,152 of SKYG01000162.1, forward strand.
TCACAACGGACTGGAATCCGGAATTATGTTTCTCAGCAAAATACGACAAAGCCTGGTTAACCTGAAAAAAATTAGTGAACTGACAAAGTATGACCCTGAGTTTATAGATATGGTGCGGGTACTAAAGGTGTACCATACCCTTAAACGTTATAAGATAGATAGGCTCTTTATCTTGTTTTTTAAACCGATTGAGAACACCACGATAAAACATCTGACCGGAAAACACCCCCGCCTTTGCATGCTCGATGTGTATAAGCTTGGAATCATCTGCCAGCAACCCTGATCAGACAGACCTTAGACCTTACACTTTCAGACTTTCAGACCTTCTGACTTTCAGACTTTCAGACCTTCTGACTTTCAGACCTTCTGACATATTCTTTAAAAAACACTTCAACAACTCAACAGTTTGCCGGACAGGTCAAGCCCTGTCCCTACAGTTCAACCGGACAGGTCAGGCCCTGACCCTAGGACTTAATATAAACTTCCAGCACCTTGCATGGCTTGTCGGGCAACAGTTCCACCTGTTTGATCTCAGCGGGAAGCAAGACAGTGTCGCCTGCCATTATATGCTCACTCCCATGGGGATATACAACCGTAAAGGCACCTTCCACGCATACATATATTACGAAAGAGTCAAGGTAAAAGTAGTCGCATGCTATCTTTCTGTCGAATGCCATCAGATTGGTCGTAAAATATTCACAGGAAACCAGTTGGGTACTGTCATTTTTTGGAGCTTTGTAGGGTGTTTTATATTCATCGACCTTGCTAAAATCAATCGCATCCAACGCTTCATCCAGGTGCAACTCACGTGGCTTTCCGTCAACACCTGGCCTGTCCCAATCATACACCCGATAGGTCATATCTGAACTTTGCTGTATCTCACACAGAGTAATCCCTGCCCCAATGGCATGAATGCGGCCTGCGGGAATAAAAAACACATCACCCGGAAAAGCCTTTTCTACATTCAGTATGTCACGAATCGTATTGTTTTTAACATGATGCTGGTAGGTATCTTTATCAACACCATCCTTAAAACCGACAATGATCTCTGCATCTGGCTCAGCATGTAACACATACCACA
>SKYG01000244.1 GCA_007128045.1 Bacteroidales bacterium
CAGCCCAAAAATCCTGTTCGACCGTTTGATTGCCTTTTATGTGCAAAGAGGCTTGCCTGTGCCTATAGATGCCGGGAAGTTTCAACTGGGATTACGGGAACGTTTTATTGAGCGGGATGGCATGTTCTTTACCAACGAACAGGTGCAGGATTATGATCGTAAAAAGGCCGAAGTGCCCAATTTTCTGCAGCTCACCATTTTTGTGGCCAGTGAGCAGGATGCCATTTACTGGTTGCGCAACATTTTGGGAAAAGAACCCAAAACGGAGCAGGACTTGCATCCTATGTGGATGAAGGAAGTAGCCGGCAATATGCGTAAAGGAGATACACTGCCTGAGATGCGTACGATTCTAGAGGAAAACTTCCTGAAAAATGACAAAGGCCAATGGTACCTCCCTGACCCGGAAAACGAAGCCGACCTGGAGAAAATGCGTACCAAACGCCTGCTCAGGCAGTTTGAGATATACAAAACCGAAGCTTACAAACCCAAAACCAAAATCAAAGAAGCCCGGGTAGAAGCCCTGCGTGCCGGTTTCAAGCAGTGCTATCAGGACAAGGACTTCAAGACCATCGTGCAGGTTGGCGACCGAATTCCTAATTACCTACTGATGGAAGATGAGGTGCTGTTGCAGTTTTATGATATTGCCAGTTCTAAGGTTTAGTTGTTAATAATTGACAGCATTTACGATTTTTTCTTGTTCACGTAACGTGAACATCGTATATTTGTGAACAAATGGAACAGGAAATTATACATATCGCCATTGAGAATCTTTGTCAAACTACTGGCATTGTGGCATTTTGGCGCGAAAAAGATCCGCTGGATGGTGTTTTAGACCTAACTGTCAATGGGCAGAAACACACATTTGTGTTGCTTGTAAAGCGAGAGGTCAGAATACATCAGCTTCAACAGATTGAAGATTATTTTCACCGGTATGGAAACTTTTTGCTGGTGGCACAACGAATATTTCCGAAAATCAAAGAAGAGCTCAGGCAAAAAGAAGTTCCCTATTTAGAGGCCAACGGAAATATTTTCTTTAAAAAAGGACCGCTTTTTCTCTTGGTAGACACGCAAAAACCCATCAATATAGAAAAAAGCAGAGGAAACAGGGCTTTCACCAAGACTGGTTTGAAAGTTTTGTGTTATCTGTTGCAACACAAAGAAGCCATTAACCTTACCCAAAGAGAACTCGCAGAAAAAGCCGATGTAGGCTTGGGGAATATTCCCCAGATAATTGATGGATTGAAAGAGACCGGTTATTTGATTCCGCTGAATAACAAAACGTATGTCTGGGAAAACAGGAAGGGGCTGCTTGAGAGATGGACGGCAGAATACGGCACTGTTCTTCGACCCAAACTCAAAAAGGGAAGATACACCTATAAAGGCCAGTGGCAGGATGTAGCGTTCAATACCAGGCTTACTGTATGGGGAGGCGAGCCCGCAGCAGACATACTCACCAATCACTTAAGACCCGAAAAGTTTTTGATTTTCACCCGGGAAAACCGAATGGATCTAATCAAAAACTATCAATTCATTCCGGACAATAATGGGGAAATAGAAGTGCTGGAAATGTTTTGGAAACAAGAGGAAAGGAAAACAGCTCCACCCATTCTGGTATATGCCGATTTGCTATTGGAAGGAGGAAAACGAAATAAGGAAACAGCTGACAGGATATTTCATGAACACATACAACCTAACCTATAAGGAGCTTTCAATCAAAGTCTGCAAGGCAAGGAAATTAGATGCAGACATAGAGTATGCCTTTGCACTTCTCAATGCTTTTTATAAAGGAATAACGCATGAGGTATAAAGGCAAAACATGTGAAGTAGTAGGTGAAAAGGAAGTATTCGGGCAGCGAATCGCCTGGATTCGCCTTATGGAAGACGGAAGCTTTCATGAAGTTCCTCTTGATGATCTGGAAAGGCCTAATGCTCAATACACACAACCCTATTTGCGTTTTATATCCATTGCTGCAAAAATAAAAGACGAAGTTGCACGCAAAAACATTCTGGCACCTTACGAAAGCAGTTTGATCCCATTGCCTCATCAAATCTTGGTTTTGGAAAAAGTGATGCAATCCAGCCAAAATCGATTTTTGCTCGCTGATGAGGTAGGGATGGGTAAAACAATAGAAACCGGATTGATACTAAAGGAGCTCAAAATCAGAAGCGATATCAAACGAATTTTAGCCATTGTTCCTAAATCTGCAATGCTGCAGTGGCAAAGCGAGATGAAGGAGCACTTCAATGAGGTTTTTCACCTCTACGATTCAGAGATGATTACTTCCATGGCTCGCACCTTCGCCAACATCAATGCCGATGAAGAATACAATTTTTGGACACAACACAATCAAATCATCGTATCTACAGATGCGTTGAAGCCTCTTGAAAAAAGACAGGGTTGGTCGAAAGAGCGGGTAGATGAATACAACAAATATCGCATGGGAGCGGTTTTAGAAGCCGATTTTGATTTGGTGATTATAGATGAAGCTCATAAAATGGGAGGGGCAACTTCTACCATCTCCCGCTATATTCTTGCTCAGGAATTATGCAATTCTGTTTCCAACGTTTTATTACTTACTGCAACACCTCACAGAGGTAAGGCCGACCATTTCAGAAGAATTTTACAATTATTGGACCCGGATGCTTTTGCCGGTGAAGGATTACCCGAAATTGAAGAGCTGGAACCCTATGTGATCAGGACTGAAAAACGGTTTGCTTTAGACTATGAGGGCAAAAAACTATTTAATATAAGACGAACACGTCGTTTTGATGTCTTTTTGGACGCCAGTAAGCATCAAAAACAAATGTCCTTGTATGATGCGGTAACACAATATGTTCGCAAGGGATTCAACACTGCCAAAAAGAGCAGCAATAGCGCCACTGGGTTAATCATGGTTCTTTTTCAAAGATTGGTTAGCAGTTCTACTGCTGCTATTCTGTCTGCCATGCAAGGTCGCTTAGAACGTTTACAAGCCGGAGAAGAATCAAGCATGGAAGATTATGCTCAGGAAGTTGATCATGATTTTGATGAAAATGCAGAGGAAATAGATTTTGAAGGCATCTATCAAAGTGATCCATCTGGCTTGGCCAATGAAGTAGAATTGTTGTCAGGGCTTATGGATCGGGCAAAAGAATGTTTGGTGACGGAAACGGATGCCAAAGCAGATGCCCTTTTAAACAAAATAAAGGAATTACAACAAATACAGTCCAATCAAGACTTAAAAGTATTGGTGTTTACAGAATTTAGAACCACGCAGAAAATGCTGGTGGATTATTGCAGAGGCAAGGGTTTTCCGGTTACGTTTATTCATGGTGGACAAGATTTGGATGAGCGAAAAAGGGCCTTGGTGCACTTTAAAAATGAGGCCCAAATAATGGTTGCTACTGATGCAGCCGGAGAATCATTGAATATGCAATTTTGTCATATTGTGTTCAACTACGACCTGCCCTGGAACCCCATGATGATCGAGCAACGCATAGGTCGTGTAGATAGAATTGGTCAAAAACATCAGGTTGAAGCCTTCAATATGCTTACCAACAACAGTATTGACCTCCGGGTGTATGAGGTCATAGAAGAAAAGTTAAATAACATCATTGACCAATTGGGAATTGACAAAACTTCAGATGTGTTGGATTCAGCCATAGACATAAAGAAAGTCAATAAACTTTATCTGCAGAGTTTGTTAGATCCCGAAAAATTTGAATTTGCCGGTGAACGATGGTTAAATGATATAAAAAGTAAATTGTGGGAGTACAAAAGTACCGAAGGAATTCTTCCACAAGTGGCTGAATATGAGATTGAATATAAAAAGGCAGCTGATGTAAAGCACAGCCCGCTCCCTTTTTGGTTGGAAACTTTGGTGCAGCAATACACTTTGGTGCACAATGGCTCATTTACAAAGAATCTTCTTGGATTTTCAGAAGTAAAAATCCAGGGTATAAACAGAATAATCACATTCGATGCTGAAGTTTCGCTGAGTAATCCGGGTATTGAGCACATTACCCTGCAACACGACTGGATTAGAAAGCTATTGAATGATCTCGGAGAATTTGACCCATTAGATGGTGTTCCTGTAATTCAATCTGTTACAGGAGAAGAAACACTCGGATTTTGGAGTTTATGGCAAATAAGTGCCAGAAATAAGTTAGAAAGCAAGGTTCAGTATCAATGTTTCTTTATGTCGGATAATGGGAAACAGTATGCTGCCTATGCAAACGATATCTGGACCCGATTGATTAACGGGACCGGAAAATTTAAATTAGAAGGAACATTTAGCATGGATAATGCAAAAGCATATCAAAAAGAACTTGACCGGGCTCTGTTCCTTTCATTTCAAAATCTGGAAGCAGATTTGAGCATCAAGATAAAAGCCAGGAAAGACAACAGGATCAACTCTTTTAATTTTCAAAAATCAAGAATCGGTAAAATTGGAATTGAAAATATCCGTCGATCCAAGTTAAAAAGACTGGAACACGAACAACATGCCTGGTTAAAAGAATTTGATTCAAATAGAAAAATTATTCCGGGAATTAAACAACTATTAATGATACGATTAAATGGCTAAAGGGCTCATCCATCATATAGCAGAAACCCTTAAAACCTATTCATCCACGGTTTTCTTAGTGGAGAATAATGACCGTTTTTTATACAGAGGAGATGTGAAAAATGGCTTAAAGGTATTGGGTATAGAAATTAGCAATGGGTCGAGTATAGAACAACGTATTAAGTTTGAAATGAGAGAGCCGGATGGGCTGCTCATTTTATTAAGCCAGGATAAATCCAACTATCTCGAAGATATCAAAAGACAAGCAGTAGCTATTGAATTCCGTATTGCCGATTATTTACAAGGTTATCATATCCCATCTGTAATTCAATTAGACCTTCCCATGCTTGATAAGCTTTTCAGCAATCAGCAATTGGTTAAGCTAAACAGGTATGATACCCTGCAATTCATCAAACTATTATCTAAAGAGAAGGGGCTTTCTTACAAGCTAGCTTTCAACATGGATAAATTTGTTTTAGAACTACATGCTTTGCTCAAGGAAGAAACAATCAATTGGTCTGTTGTCAGTAGATTAATTGCATCCGGGCTCTTAGAAACCATAGGTGAGCCGCAGTTTGAAACCATGTTGAATGTCACAAACAAAGCCAATGAAATCTTTCAAGAATCCCTGCAAACCATTTACCATCAGACCAAAAACTCAAGTGCTGTAAAAAAACCCAGAATTGTTTCTAAGATTCTGGATTATCTCAACTTCAACTTTCGGGACAATAAGATTGCACTTATCGTGGTAGATGGTATGGCATTCTGGCAATATGAGTTTTTGAGGAGTAGCTTGCCGGGCAAAAAAAATGAGGAAGTAATTTATTCATGGCTACCATCCATTACTCAATTATCACGCCAAGCCATATTTCGGGGTGACATGCCAAAGACGGACTATAGGCAGGGACCGGTTAATGAAGAAAAACTTTGGAAAGAGTATTGGAAAGCAAAAGGGTGCAATGAATTTGAAATTATTTATCAGCATGAAAAAGTCGACCTGTCAAATCTAGGCTCAGTAAGCAAATTGGCTATCGTTTTCAAAGACCTCGATGAAAAGATGCACAGCTCCACAGATTATACTGACTTACTCATGTTGACAAAAAACTGGCTTGAACGCAGTAAGATTCTTCAGGTAGTTGAAAAGTTGCTACAAAAAGGATTCACCGTTTTCTTGACTTCAGATCACGGCAATGTACAGGCGAAGGGGTGGAGAGGTTTAAATGGTCGGGAAAAATTAGGAACAAATAAATCAGGGAGCAGAAGCGAAAGACATATTGAATACACAGAACAGTGGTTGTTCGATGAATTCATGGCGAATAATCCGGAACTTTTCAATGCAGTATTGAATGAAGAACATACCATCTGCTTCAAAACAGATTTAAGCTTTTCGAATAAAGATACCTTGGTGACCCATGGCGGTGCACATCTTCTGGAAGTATTAATACCATTTATAGAGATTAGAGATGAAATGAGCATGACAACAAATCTTGACACACATGATGATGTTCAACATGCGAATTCCATGTGACCGCAATATAAAAATTATGAACACATGAATTATAAACCAATAGACATAAACCAACGCATTCCATTGAACACATTATATGCGGGACTTGATAGTTTTTTAAATGGCAACTACAGTGAAGACTACATTCTGGAGCAATTGAGGTTGGAATTTAAAGGGGAAAACAGATTAAAAAAATCGCTGAGGATAGTAAGTAAAATTATTCTGCGAAACCCACTTAATGAGTTCATCTTAAATAATAAAGAGTCAATTAAGCAAGCAATTAAGAAAAAACATGACAGGGGTGTCATTATAATCGCCTTGCTGAACAGTTCTTTTGTTTTCTCCTTTGATGCTTTGCAGTATCTGGGAAAATATCTAACTGTGCAGGATTTTGTTAACAGAGAAACCATTAACAAATCGCTTGCCAATCTATATGGTGGGAATAGAGCAACAGCAAATGCCATAGACAGTGTCATTCCTATGTTCATAGAAGCTGGTATGATTCATCGAGTTAAATTAGGTGTATATGAAAGAAACACGAGTTTGCAAATTGTATCAGAGGTTACAAAGCAAATTTATATAGAATCGTTTAAATCAAACAGTGCTTTAGACGGCATACAAGAATATCAATTAAGAGATCCTTACTTTTTGTTTATAAATGACTAACTAACCAATAATAACCAACACCCCAACCACACATATTGCCTTGCCGAACGAACCCCTTTCTTTTTGTCCTTTCCCCTTTCCTCCCTTTTAGGTTGATTTGCAACAAACAAATTAACCTGAAAAGCAATGAAGATATTAATCTTAACCGGATCGCCCGAATCCTATAGCATCAAACGCCTGGTCGAAGAAGGGCAGAAAAGAAAACATGGTTTCACTTGTTGAACACCTCAATGGCAACATGGGGATCCCTTCCACCTCATGGAGCTTTGGCCTGCGGATGGCATCCAATAAATTCTTGTCGGTGCAGGCTTTCAGCCAGGCCCGGGTGCAAACCATGAAAAGTGTGTTCGCATACAAACCGACCGATTTTGGCTGGATCGTGGAACAGCTCGGCGGATTTCCTATTGTGGCAAAAACCCTGGCAGGAAGTCAGG
>SKYG01000074.1 GCA_007128045.1 Bacteroidales bacterium
CTTTCAGACCTTCAGACCTTCAGGCCTTCAGACAAATTTTTATTCTGAGCTTCCTAATCTTCTGTGTATTTGTCTCATGCTCATCCCATAGAGACAACAACATGCATTTTACGAGTATTAGGGGAAGTGTGTTTGGCACCAATTATACCATCTCTTATTATGGCCCCGACACCGTTGACTACAGAGAATCAATCGACAGCATATTTGCTGCATTTAATCAATCATTGTCTTATTACCAGACGAGCTCCCTGATATCGCGTATCAATAGAAATGAAACCGATAGCATTGATGATTTGTTTAAGGTTGTTTTTCTCAGATCAATGGAGATTGCTGATGAAACCAACGGAAAGTTTGACCCCACCGTATCGCCATTGGTCAATGCCTGGGGTTTTGGGTTCGAGAGGAAGTCAGACGTCGATGCATCACTTATCGACAGCCTGAAAGAATTCGTGGGGTATGAAAAGGCCTGGCTTGAGGGAAACAGAATCGTTAAAGCTGATGCGAGGGTTCAATTCGATTTTAACGCTATTGCCAAGGGGTATGCATCTGATGTGGTGGGTGATTTCCTGGAAAGCAAGGGGATAGGTACCTATCTTGTTGAGATAGGTGGTGATCTTGTAGCTAAGGGTGTTAAACCTGATGGCAGCAAATGGCGTATTGGTCTGGAAAGACCTGCCAGCTCCATGTTCGATGCCCAGGAATGGGATCATATTGTTGAGATTAAAGACATAGGACTGGCTACATCGGGTAATTACAGGCGCTACTATGAAGTTGACGGGCAGCGGTACTCTCATACAATTGATCCAGCCACAGGTTATCCTGTTGAACATGCCCTGCTCAGTGTGTCGGTATTCGCGCCAGATGGCCTGTCATCCGACGGGTATGCTACAGCTTTTATGGTAATGGGTTTTGAAAAAGCCCTTGCCTTCGTTGAAGCCCGGGAAGACCTGGAGGCCTATTTTATTGTTTCTTCAAATGAAAAAGAATTCGATACCTTTGCCAGCAGTGGATTACATATCATTGCCAGGCAGTGATTCCAACCTTCACGGCTTTGTTGGTATCGTTTTTTTTTATATATTTATCCGGCTAATTACGTGCAATCAATGTCGCTGTTCGACTTTCCCGATAAACCGGGATCTTCGCTTCGCTTCGATCGACTTTCAGACTTTCAGACATTTAGACATTCAGACAATTTTAAACACATGAAAAAAGCACAAAGGATACGATTGGGAATCTTTATCATGATCAGCCTGGCGTTTTTGCTGATCATTCTGGGCTTTTTCACTGCCCGGAAATTATTTGAGAAGAAGGATTTTTATTATGTGGCTTACCAGAATGTGTCTGTTAGCGGGCTTGAGGTTGGCAGCCCGGTTAAATTTCTTGGCATTAATGTAGGGTCTATTGCCGATATTGGCATTCATCCGGAAGATGTGAACACCATAATTGTAAAGCTATCGTTAAAAAGTGGTACTCCTGTTAAAGAAGATGCTACTGCTGATATTCTTTCATTGGGCATCACTGGCTTGAAAGCAATCGAGATCAGGGGTGGTACCCAGGAATCACCTTTTCTTAAGGAAAATGGTTTTATCCAGCCAGGCACATCCCTTGCCGACGACTTTACCGACAGGGCTGAGGTGATTGCCTACAGGGTGGAAGAGGTGCTTAAAAATATCCAGCTGTTTACACATCCGGATAACCTGGGAAGGTTCTCCGTAACAGTGGATAAGATCGGCGTGATGGTCGACAACACCAGTGAGACCTTTGACAATATCAACCTGCTTGTTGCCGAGAACCGTTCCGATATCAGAGAGGTGGTTCATTCGGCCAGGCAGCTCAGTCATAAACTGGACACCACATCCAATGAATTGTTTTCTGCCATCGAGAGGTTTAATGATATCATGCAAGGGGACACCCTGGCTCAGGTGCTGGGTAACTTCCGCGATATCTCGGTAACCCTTAGGGAAACCAATCTGAATCAACTTATTGAAAGCCTGGCCCTGGCTACCTTGCAAACACAGGAGCTACTGGTCAGACTGGGTGATGATATAGACCGCGGCGGTGAAACACTGAACCAAAACCTGATGCTGTTGCAGCACACCCTGATGAACCTGAATGAGGTCTCGCGGAAAATAAATACCAATCCATCAGTGCTTATCAGAGGAACTCCCAGCAAGGGAACACCGGATCAAATGCTCGATAATTGATGATCTGATATCTTTCATATTTAAATAACCTAATACGCCTTCATGTATGAAAAAGATTTTTTTGATCAGTGTATTGCTCTCTCTTATGCTTGTTGGATGTGGCGGGGGCAAACAAGCCGTTACCCGCTATTATTTACTGGAATATCCAGACGAACAAGCTGATGTTTTATCCTCTCTTGAACAAACCGTACCTTTCCCCTTTTCATGCAATATTTTACCCGTAGATATTCACCCGGCATTTGCATCCTATCAGATTGCAATCAGAGAACATGCCAACCAGATAAATTATTTTTCCTTTAATGAATGGGCTGTCAGACCCACCGAAAGCCTTACAAGGCTTGTGTTGCAATTCTTTCAAAATAATGATGTGTTCGAAACCGTGACCAACCTGAGATCTGGTATGGGTAGTGTTGTTTCCGTTGAAACCTATGTGTCACGGATGGATCTTACCGTCGACCGAAAGGCTTTCATAGCAAATCTGGCGGTAGAATTCAAGCTGGTACATAACGAAACCAGACAGGTGATTACAAGCTATCACGCAGCAAATCAAAGAAGTCTTGACGAAAAAAGCCTTAACGAGTTTGCCGCTGCTGTCAGCGAAATGTTTGTGGAAGGTCTGGTTCTTTTTGCCAACCAAATGACGGTTCAGGATCTGATCGAATAAACCATGGGGCATTAAAATAAGGTGATTGGCGGGTATGAGTATAAGATGCTTGTCCCAAACAAGAAAATTGTCCTGTGCAGCTTAATAAATGTTTATACGCAACCGTATTGTGGGAACTATAAAAAAAAGCAAGCTAAAAACAACCTATCAGAATGGTGGTTTGGTGTGTGAACTCCGGGAGGATATGTTGTATGTCTCCGGGAGTCTGACCATTTATGAGTCGGCCTATTTCTCCGATGTAATAGGAAAGACCCTTAAGTCTGCCGGTCAGCCTGATATTACATTTGATCTGGATCAACTTGATTACATAGACAGCGCAGGGGTCATGTCTTTGTATTTCGTAAAAGACATGTTGGCAGAAGGTGGCATATCAGCAGATTTCAGAGGAGGAGGTGAATCTATTTTACGAAAGCTTGAGATATTTAGTCCGGATAAGGTGTATCAGACAGCCTCTCCGGTTAAAACCGGATTCTTTGAGAAGATTGGTACTGATGTTTTGCTTTTTTTTACAGACTATGTGTTCGGGTTTATCCTGCTTGCGGCAAATGTTTTCTATTGGTCTGTCTCAGATCTTTTCAGACCTAAGTCGCGCAGGGAGGGAGAGTTTGTCAATCAATCAATACATATTGGTGTTAATGCAACCCTGATCGTTGTATTTTTATCCTTTGTTATAGGCTATGTGATGGCGTTACAGTCATCAAGTCAATTGCGGACCTTTGGCGCCAATATTTTTGTGGTTGATTTGATAGTTATTGCCGTAACAAGTCAGATGGGGCCGCTGATCACTGCCATCCTTGTAGCAGGTCGCAGTGGTTCTGCCATCGCTGCAGAGATTGCCACCATGAAGGTGACTACGGAATTGGACGCATTGAAAACCATGGGGTTAAACCCGATTAGATTTGTGGTGGTGCCAAAAATGTATGCGTGCTTATTTACCATGCCATTTTTGGTAATCCTAGCCAATGTGGCAGGGGTTCTGGGTGGAGCTTTAGCGGCAAACATCTATCTGGACATCACCCCGGAGATATTTTTTAACCGGGCAGCAGAGGTCATGTCTAATAAGAACCTGCTTACAAGCTTCGTTAAAAGCCAGGTGTATGCCAGCATCATTGTGTTAACGGGCAGTTTCTATGGCTTCAGGGTGGTTAGAGGCGCTGAAGGTGTCGGTAAGGTTACCACCATCTCGGTGGTTGTTGCCATCACACTGGTAATTCTGGCAGATAGCTTATTGGGATTATTGTTCTATTAATGACTGTTTTATGGCTCAGGAAAAGGTAATTGACGTGAAGAACCTGTTTGCATCTTTTGATGACGAAGTGGTGTTGTCTGATGTGAGCTTCTCAGCATTAAAAGGTGAGGTGACAGTCATTCTGGGCGGTAGTGGTTCGGGCAAAACCACTGTGCTTAAACATTTACTGGGGCTTTATCCTGTAAAGAGTGGGTATGTATCAGTGTTAAACAAGGATGTCACCCACCTTAGAGAGGTTGAACAAGTAGAACTTTACCTTCAGATGGGCGTGTTTTTTCAGAATGGTGCCCTGCTGAACTCACTGACCGTTGCCGAAAATGTTGCTTTGCCATTGGAACAGCATACCAATTTGCCTAAGAAACTTATCCGTGAGATTGTACGCATGAAACTCGGACTTGTAAATCTTGAGCATGCTTATTATCTGTATCCTTCACAATTAAGTGGAGGCATGCTTAAACGTGCCGCACTGGCAAGGGCTATTGCAATGGATCCTCCTTTGCTATTCTGCGATGAACCTGGCGCCGGCCTCGACCCTGTTTCCCTGCAGTCGCTCGACAGCCTGATTTTGGATTTGAAGAACCAGCTTGGGATGTCGGTAGTAATGGTCACCCACGAGGTGCTGAGTATCCTGAGGGTGGCCGATAGGATCGTTTTTTTAGACAAGGGTGTGGTGGCTTTTGAAGGAACAGTGAAAGAAGCACTGGAGTCAGACACCCAGGTGGTGGTCGACTTCTTCTCAGTGCTGAAAGATCATCCCCGGTGATTATGATCCCTTTTGCCCCTCCTGAATACTGTCACAGTCTTCAGGAGCATCTGAATGGCAAGAGCATGGCTTTGCACGGCCTGTATGGGGATCAAAAGAACCACAGGTTTTTGTAAATGTGGTGCCAGGTTTTAATAACATCTTTATGGCGATACCTCCGATTGCAATGGCTACCAGAATGATGGCCAGTATAAATAGTTGCATGATAAATATATAACGTTTAAGGGTGGTCGTATTATATTAATAATGGGTTTTCTGTTCATGCCGCATAAAGGATGTGGCAATATGGATGTAACGGGATGACGTTGTTTTTGTTCAGCCGGATAAGGATAATCTGCTAAACCATGCCATGATGATTGCAGCGGCTACAGAAGCATTCAGTGATTCAGCACCCGAGATAACCGCCCGGTCACTACTATCAGCCATACCAGGAATACGTATGAGCTTGTCAATATAGCGGGCAGTGACTGCTGATATGCCTCTTGATTCATTTCCTATGACTACTACCGCATCACGGATACATGTCGTGTTGAAAAGGTCATCGCCTTTCAGAGATGCCCCGTAAACAGCAGGACTGTTTGTAGCCTTGCCAAGGATCACGCCCAGTTCTTCGTAACGTGTTTTTACCCGGCAAAAGGATCCCATGCTGGCTTGTATGACTTTTTGATTGAACAGATCTGCCGTGCCCGGTGAACAGAATATCTGTCTGATACCAAACCAGTCGGCTGTACGGATAATTGTACCAAGATTTCCCGGGTCTTGGATATCATCTAAATACAGGCATAACCCCTTTACGGAGAATGAATCCGGCAAATGGATATCATCAGGTATCTGAGCTACTGCGAGTACCTGGTTTGCCGTCGACAAACCACTGATACGTGACAAGGTTGCAGGAGATACGATGGTAGTTTGTACAGAGCCGGGGATATCGTGTCGATGAGCTTCCAACCAGGGAGCTAATGCACAAACATGGTTTATTGCAAAGGGGCCGTTCAATAATTCTCCAACAACCTTGTCGCCCTCGACAACAAAGCTGTTGTGCAGCTTTCGGTATTTTTTGTGCTGCAGTGACCGGATAAACTTTATTTGTGAATTGCTGAGCATACGCCAGCAATTATTCCGATACTACTTCAAATTTGACTTCGAAGCGAACCTCTTTATGCAAATTGATCTTGGCCTTGTAGTTGCCGAGCTCTTTGATAGAGTCACCATCTACCACTATCTTTTTGCGGTCGAGCTCAATGTCAAATTGATTTTTGATGGCTTCCGCTATTTGAAGGGCATTTACTGAACCGAATATTTTTCCGCTGGTGCCGGTTTTCGCTCCTATCTTTACCTCTATGTCACGTAGCTTATCTGCCAGCTTTTCAGCTTCTTTTTTGACTTTCTCTTCCTTGTAAGCCCTTTGTTTTATGGTCTCGGCGAGTTTTTTCTTTTCCGAACTGATTGCCAGTATGGCCAATCCTTTAGGAATTAAATAGTTGGTTGCATATCCGTCTTTTACGACTACGATATCATCTTTAAATCCCAAGTTGGGAACATCTTGTTTCAGGATAATTTCCATTGTTTTCCTCCCTATTTTAAAAGATCCGCTACATAAGGCATTAAAGCAAGATGACGTGCCCTTTTGATGGCTTTGGCGACCTTGCGCTGATACTTGATGGAAGTACCGGTGATCCTTCTTGGAAGGATTTTACCTTGCTCATTGACAAACTTGAGAAGGAAATTGGCGTCTTTGTAGTCGATATATTTTATGCCTGCTTTTTTAAACCGGCAATACTTCTTCTTTTTGATATCCACCGTTATGGGAGCAAGATATCTGATTTCCGAATTTTGTTGGTTAGCCATGATTGTTTTGTCTTTTTTGTTACCAGCCTTAGATTAGTTTTCTTTAAGCTTGGCCGCTTCTTTTTCGGCCCTTCTTTTCTCACTGTATGCCAGGGCATACTTGTCGAGGGCAACGGTCAGAAAACGGATCACCCGCTCATCTCGCTTAAGCTCAAGTTCAAAGTCCTTGATTAAAAGGGTGTCGGCCTTGTATGTCACCATGTGAAAAAAGCCGGTGGATTTTTTTTGGATAGGGTAGGCAAGCTTACGGAGGCCCCAGTGGTCCTCATAAACAATCTCAGCACCTTTGGCTTTCAGATAGTCTTGAAACTTACTTACCGCTTCCTTCATCTGTTCATCAGAC
>SKYG01000302.1 GCA_007128045.1 Bacteroidales bacterium
ACCGTAATGGTTGCTGTTATTAACTGTTACAGCGGCAAGGCCCGACTTCCTGGCCTTTTCGATACACAGACTCATGGCCTTGTACGATACCACCTGACCCAAACCGTTCCCTCCGTCGATCAGCGCGGTAGTCGGGGTCTCAGTAACCACTTTAAACGGGGTGTCAGGGTTCATCAGCTTCTTCCCAATCCTGCTGCCATAATACGAACCCAGCCTGTGCAACCCATGCGAATCAATGCCTCGCACATCAGCAGCAATCAAAACCTCACCCACAATCCGTGCATCTTCCTCAGGTACCGACAACTTCGTCAGATACCGAACCACAAAGTCCATCAATACTTCTTTTTTGTAACGCTTTACACTACCCATAAAAATTTGTTGATTTGTTGAATTGTTGAATTGTTGATTTGTTGATCTGTTGAACCCGGGAACAGGGAAACCACAAGGGTTGCTCCTACAAGAGACGGGCCCTTCGACTTTCGACCTTCGACCTTCGACCTTCGACCTTTGACCTTTGACCTTCGACCTTCGACCGTCAATATTTAACATAATTATCCACCACCCACTTAGCGAACGGGAAGCTACAGGTAAAAGCCGGAGATACGGCATTCAGAACATGCACGGAATCATTGTCGCCTTCCACCACAAAATCCATCACCAGTTCTTTGGTGTTTTTATCCAGTAATTGCGCCCTGATGCCAGGAACGCCCCACTTGTTAAAGCCCTTCACATCCATTTCTTTGACCAGGTACTTTGCCAGGCCGGTAAAGTATTTTTTGCTGTATTTCTTCATCTCTTCAATCGCCAGACGTCTGAAGCCAAAAGCATTGGTGGTAAACAACAAGGCCTCCCAACCTATTATCTGAGCCATCTCACTCGCGGTAAACCTGTCGAAGCCGGTATAGTTTTCCCGCCAGAAAGCCGGCGTTGAAGTTGGTCCGATCTTTACCGTACCATCAACAGTGATGGTAAAATGCACGCCCAGAAAAGGATTTCTGAGGTTGGGAACCGGATAAACATTGATAGAAACAGGTGGGGTTTTACCGGTATACTTCAGGTAGATTCCTTTAAATGGGATGATCGTATAATTATCAGAAAAGCCAAAATCTCTGGCTACCTTGTCGGCGTAAAGACCTGCTGCATTGATGATAACTTTGGCAGACCAGACATTATTTTTTACAGTTTGAATGGTGTTTCCGTCAAGCCTCTTACTATATCCGTCGCCGAAGGATATTTCCACACCTTTATCCTGCAATTCCTTTCTGACTGCCTGGGTCACCTCCACCGGATCAACAGTGGCGGTTTTGGGCGAATACAAGGCATGTTGAAACGTATTCACGTTAGGATCTATCTCATACAACTCCTTTTCATCGATGATGGTCACATCCACACCATTGGTCTTACCTCTTTTTTCCAGCTCAAACAGTGCCGGTAATTCAGTCGCATCTTTAGTCACCACCACCTTTTTGGACTCATTAATGCGCAGATTATTCGCGTAACAATACTCTCTCAGCGCCTGATTACCGTCTCTGGTAAACTTCGCTTTCAGTGAGTCGGCCGTATAATAGAAACCGGCGTGAAGCACACCACTATTTCTGCCACTTCCATGGCGAGCAACATCATGCTCCTTCTCAAGAACAAGAATCTTAGATTTGGGATGTCTGATTATTAACTCCCTGGCGATCGACAAACCGATGATCCCTCCACCGATAATAATAAAATCAAATTGTTTCTGCATTGGGTAAGATAGCTTGGTAATCAGAAATAAATACTATTGACAGGATTGATGTAAACGCTAACAAGAACCATTTAAAAATTGTTCAACAAGCATGATCACAAAAACTTTACAAAGTATGATCAGACATAGGTAGTTGCTCAAAAAATCAAACCATGATTTCTGAGAGGAAAAGCAATAAAGCATACACATTAATCACAGCATGTCATTCATAATCAGGACTTTCTCCCGTGAAACGGGGGATAGGAATCTGACATGAACATCATATACACGCTTACCCTGTAATTCCATCGGGAGGTGCCAACCACAAATTCATGAAGATTTACCGGATACTGACCCGTAAACAGCACTACCCACCAGGCAAAAAATATGATCACCGCCGTGGCAATTGCCCTGAAAAACAGCACAAACCCATGTGGAATCAGGCAGTAGAACAACCCAAAGAATGTACGCAGCAATAAATGTCCGCGGCTTAAACGCTCAGGATAGGGGATATCAAAAATCAACCCTGTATCTGTTTCATTCAAGCCAAAAGCCGGATAGCCGTCAAGCAAATGCAAGAACCGGGCCTCAACCCGGGCAGACCATCTCAACACATTCACCTGGAAGTCAAAAAAGCCTTTCGGATAGCGCCCTGTAAAGAGTACTACCCACCATGCCAGAAACCAAAGAACCAGTGAGGCTATCATGATGAAAAATAACAAGAAAAAATGTGGGATAGCAATGTAAAGCCATCCGAAGAAAGTTCTAAGCAATAACTCCATGCGGGAGTAACGCTCCTGATGTACGATGTCGAAATTAATCATATGAAATGGTTTTTGATGAATCACAGGTACTAATCTAAACAAAAGTTTAATCCATCAGACTCCAAACTATTTTTTTTTATTAACAAAAGTGCAATTGTCGTTCAGTAATTACCCCCCAGTAACGTTAACCAACTTATCGTTCCAACTCAACACTGACCGCATCCATTTTACCTCCCATGGGCGGGTTAAGCTTGGATATTCTTATTTTCACGTACTTTATGGGTGGGAATTCCTGGTATAATGCTTCAATAATCCTATGTGCAAGGTGCTCCAACAAATAACTTTTTGCAGACATCTGTTCAGCGACAAGCTCGTAAACAGCCTGATAGTTAACCGTATCATGCAGCTTATCAGACAACTCAGCCTGAGATGTATCTGTGTCAAACTCAAGATTCACTAAAAAGCGGTTACCAATGATCTGCTCCTCCTTGAAACAACCGTGATAGGCAAAAAACTCCATATTTTCCAACAGTATCTTTCCCATATATTTAAGTTTTATCCACAAATTTAGGGTTTTTGAATCACGACAGTGAAGATTTTAGTAATTTTGTTGCGGGCCTGTCTCGAACGAAGTGAGAGATCCCCTGCAGACCGAGAGATACCGGGTTACCGGGTTGCGGGTTACGTTCCCGATAAATCGGGATCTTCGCTGCGCTACGGGTTGCGGGTTGTGAGGTTGCTGGTTTTGAATTGAAACCGTTTTTTTTGGCGAAATGTTTTTCGCCCCTACAAATACCCTTTTCGACCTTCAACTTTTCGACTTTCAGACTTTCAGACTTTTTGACTTTTTGACTTTTTGACTTTTTGACATATTATACAGAATGAATACTACTTCCACCAACGAAGCCAGGGCTTCACTAAATTTTTTAGAACAGATCATCACCAACGACATAGCTGAGAAAAAAGCCGGTGGCAGGGTTCATACCCGCTTCCCCCCGGAGCCTAATGGCTATCTGCATATCGGTCATGCCAAATCCATTTGTCTTAATTTCGGGTTGGCCAACAAGTTCAATGGCAAGTGCAACCTGCGTTTCGATGATACCAATCCCACGAAAGAAGAACAGGAATTCGTAGACAGCATCAAGGCCGATGTCCGCTGGCTGGGGTTCGACTGGGAAGACAGGGAATATTATGCATCCGATTACTTCCAGCAACTATATGACTTTGCTGTATATATCATCAAAAAAGGCAAGGCCTACGTATGCGAGATGAGCGCCGAGGAGATCAGCATTCATCGCGGAACACCTGCTATTCCGGGCAAGCTCAGTCCGTGGCGCGACAGGTCTGTTGAAGAAAACCTCGACTTGTTTGAACGCATGCGCAAGGGTGAATTCGCCGAAGGCAGTCATGTGTTGCGTGCCAGGATAGACATGGCCTCCCCCAACATGCATATGCGTGACCCTGTGATGTACCGCATCATGTATGCCCATCACCACCGTACAGGCAACGACTGGTGTATCTACCCCATGTACGACTGGGCACATGGTCAGAGCGACTACCTGGAACGTATCACCCATTCTATATGCACCCTCGAATTTGAGGTACACCGCCCTCTATACGATTGGTTTTTGGATGCACTGGATATCAAGGAAGACAGACCCCGTCAGATTGAATTTGCCCGATTGAACCTGACTTATACGGTAATGAGCAAAAGAAAGCTGCTCACCCTGGTACAGGAAGGCCTGGTAAACGGTTGGGATGATCCCCGCATGCCTACTGTCAGCGGACTGAGGCGGCGTGGCTACACGCCCGCTTCCCTGAGGGCTTTTGCAGAGAGGGTCGGAGTGGCCAAACGTGAAAACGTGATTGAAGTTGGCCTGCTTGAACACTGTATCCGGGAAAACCTGAACCGCAACGCACCACGTGCCATGGCTGTATTTAACCCGGTAAAGCTGATCATCGACAACTACCCTGAAGGGCAAACTGAAGAGCTGCCAGGCACCCTTAACCCGGAAGACCCGGAAAGCGGACAACGCATGATCCCCTTCAGCAAAGAACTATTTATCGAGCGCGACGATTTTATGGAAGACCCGCCAAAGAAGTTTTTCCGCCTTTCGCCAGGCAGTGAGGTCAGGCTGAAGTATGCCTACATCATACGGTGCGACAGCGTGGTAAAAGATGATGAAGGCAAGGTAACAGAGATTCACTGCACCTACTTCCCTGAGACCAAAAGTGGATCAGGAAGCACCAGGAAAGTAAAAGGTACGCTGCACTGGGTTAGTGCCTCTCATGCCATTGAAGCCGAAGTGCGGCTGTATGATCGGCTGTTCTCAGTACCTGAACCCGAAGACCCTGACACAGTGCCAGATGGCAAGGACTTCCGTATTCACCTGAACCCCGGATCCTTAAAGATCGTACATGCATACGTTGAGCCTGCCTTGAAAGTCGTTGAAGCAGGGCGTCACTTTCAGTTTGAGCGTACCGGGTATTTCATCTCAGACCCCGACAGCAAGCCAGGTCATTTGGCATTTAACCGGGTCGTGCCACTGAGAGACTCCTGGGCAAAAAAGCAGTGATATAGAAGCTGCAAACATTTCTCTACTCCCCCATCTGCTCCAGGTAGTATCTGGCGCGTTCGTCATTCTCGAAGCGGGTATATATGTTGTGCAGGAAACTGGCATATTCGCGGCTGGGATTTTGATCGTAGAGTTTCAGGAAATAACTCAGTGATGTTCGGAAGTCCTTATTCAATTCTTCGAAAGCTGCCAGCAGCTGTGCATATTGCCGGTGTGTACGGTTCTTGTTGTACGCATCCATCTCCTCCTGGTAGCGTTTCTCCGCCCGGTTAAAATACTTTCTGGCCAATCTGTCGAGGGCATCTGTATTGTCCTTATCGATTTCCAACAACTTCTCAGCCAGCTCATCTGCCGTATCTTCGTGACCCAAAGCCAGGTTCACCTGAAAATAATGGGTCAACAACCCATCGTCATCCCTGGCATCTTCTCTCAGTTCAGGCCACAGCTCATAAGCCTGCTGCCAGTTCTTACTCTCTGCCAGCGTTTCGAAATAGCGTATGCGCAACGATTCAACCTGGTCTCCCTCGGGGTAATTGGTCAAATAGTTTTCCAGGTGGGTGATCTCGCGCGACAGGTTGTCGATCTCACGATAGGCACGTGCCAGGGCGGCATATGTCTGGTCATTAACGGCATCGGTATGCCTGGCCCGCTCCAGGTAATCCAGGGCCCGGCTGGTAAGCCCAAGATTAAAGGCTGCCAATCCGGCGCAATGGAAGAATTCGCCATCAACTTCCTGCTCGCTATTTCTCCTGCTTTCTATCAAACGTTCATACTCTTCCAGCGCAAGTTCATAATTACCGGCAGAATAGGCTTCCCGGGCTTCCTTTTCTTCATCAATCTCAGCAACTGGCTTTAACAGGCTGCAAGAGCCAATAAGCAACACACCTGCAAACAAAACAGGCAACAAACTAAATCTCATAAAAAAACACTTCAATTCAACAACTCAACAATCTTAAGGATTTTTCTTCAGCAGATCTCTGATCTCAGTAAGCAGTTGTTCTTCTTTGGATGGTGCCGGAGGTGGGGCTGGCGCAGCCTCTTCTTTCTTCTTCATATTGTTCATGCCTCTGATCATCATGAAAATGACCAGTGCAATGATCAAAAAGTCCACAACATTCTGAATAAAAGTACCGTAATTAATGGTAACCGCAGCAATCTCTCCCTGAGCTTCTTTCAGGGTAATAAACAGATCAGTAAAATCAGCACCACCCAGTAATAAACCTATGGGAGGCATCAGCACATCAGCAACAAATGAGGC
The DNA here is from genome assembly GCA_007128045.1 of Bacteroidales bacterium. GTDB lineage: Bacteria > Bacteroidota > Bacteroidia > Bacteroidales > UBA7960 > SKYG01. The sequence continues at coordinate 6,316 of SKYG01000302.1, forward strand.
GATAATCTTGCCAAATGCACCACCAATGATCACAGCAACCGCCAAATCTACAACATTGCCACGCATGGCAAACTGCTTGAATTCTTTCATCATGCTCATAGCGAAAAGGTTTAAGGTTTAATAGTAGGGACAGGACTAGGCCTGTCCGTTTATGGTTATGTTTTATTGTAGGTACAGGACTGGGCCTGTCCGTTTATGGTTATGTTTTATTGTAGGTACAGGACTGGGCCTGTCCGTTTATGGTATTCTTTCCAAAGTTGAAAAAAAAAGCAAAGCAAATTACATGGTGAAGTAAAAAAACTAATCATACATGTCGATATACTCATAGCTATTGCCACAGTGCTCGAGGAACTTTAAAAAATCAGCATATGAAATTACCAATGATGCCGTATTTATGCAAGGGTGGAAGCTAATTTTGTCTGATACTTGCAGATTCTTATCCAGAAACAAATGCACATGTCTGTTCACATCGTTGATCAAACCAAGCGGGGTAACAGAACCAGGCGTCAACCCAAGATATTTCATCAGTCTTTTTGGAGAAGCAAAGCTCAGCTTTCCCTGCCGCAGACGCTGTTCCAGATCACGAATATTTAGCTCCCTGGTATGTTCTAAAACCACCAGATAGTGGCGATTCCCTTTGTGATTCCTGAAAAAGATGTTCTTGCAGTGGGTGGCTTCAAGGTCTTTCCAGTACCTGGCAGCCTCCTCAACCGTTGGTGCCGCCGGATGCTCATAATAGTCGTAAGCGATCGCCA
>SKYG01000222.1 GCA_007128045.1 Bacteroidales bacterium
CGTTATTGATGTTTTCATGATAGCAAAGGGTTTTCTACATCATACCATTGTTTCCGGAACATATTACAATAACAGAATTGACAGTTATATATACATTTTACCAGTATTTATCTACTTTTGCCTGTTTGTTTTTGATTGATGGCCTATGCCAACGAAAAGCTAAAAACCAAAGTCATGTATTTAAAAAAAGAGCTTTATGAATTAATCAAAACCGATGAAAGTATTTTTGATTTTATTCAAAACAGTTCTTTGGACGGTTTATGGTATTGGGACTTGGAAAATCCTGAAAACGAATGGATGAATGCAAAATTCTGGACGGTGTTAGGCTATAATCCCGATGACATGCCACATCTATCCGCAGCATGGCAAGGTATTATACATCAGGATGATTTGAAAGTCGCTAAAGAAAATTTTACCAAACACTGCAAAGACCCAAATCATCCTTACGACCAAATCGTCAGATACACACATAAAAACGGCTCAACTGTATGGATACGTTGTCGTGGTCTTGCAATACGTGATGAAGATGGCAAACCAATCAGAATGTTGGGGGCACATCAGGATGTTACTGAATTAAAAAAAAGTGAACACGCGCTTTTAAAAGCAAATGAAAAGGTTCATGAAAGTGAAGAAAAATATCGTGCCTTTTACGATAACGCACCGTTATCATATCAATCGTTGGATGAGAATGGGTGCTTTATTGACATTAACCCAATGTGGTTAAAAACGCTTGGCTACCAAAGAAGCGAAGTAATTGGTAAATGGTTCGGCGATTTTTTACACCCTGATTATGTTGGGCATTTTAGAAAGAATTTTCCTGATTTTAAAATACGAGGCTACGTTTCACATGTTCAATTTAAACTAAGAAGAAAGGATGATTCATTTATTCATGTTGCTTATGAAGGATGCATTGGCTATACTCCTGATGGAAAATTCAAACAAACATATTGTGTTTTTAAGGAAATTACGGAACTCAAGCAGGCAGAAGAGGTACTTAAAAGCCGCGAGAATCTGCTCAATAAAATATTCGATATCCTGCCGATTGGCTTGTGGTTTGCTGATGCGAACGGCAGGCTGATCCGGGGCAATCCCGCCGGGGTGAAAATATGGGGAGCTGAGCCAACCGTATCCATAGAGGATTATGGCGTATTTAAAGCACGCCATCATCCATCGGGCAAAGAAATCGAACCTGACAACTGGGCTTTGGCACATACTATTCGTAAGGGAGTCACTATTGGAGATGAACAGTTGGAAATAGACGCCTTTGATGGTCAAAAGAAAATCATTCTCAACTACACTGCACCCGTTCTCGATGAACAGGGAAACATCCAGGGCGCTATTGTGGTCAATCAAGACATCACCGCGCGAAAAAAGGCAGAAGATGCTCTCAAGGCAAAGATGGATGAATTAGAACGCTTTCACAAACTTATGGTTGGACGCGAAATCACCATGGTCGAATTAAAAAAAGAGGTAAACGACCTGCTGAATCAATTAGGTAAGCATAGAAAATACAAGATCGTTGAGTAGAAAAGAGGTTTTAACGGGGAAAAACATGAACGGAATGATCCGAAACATAACAGAAATATTCATGAATAAATATGGAATGGATATTTCAATGTTTGATGAGTCGTTCCTCAATAAGACCATCTTGCAGCGAATTGGAACAACACAATGCCTTGATATAGCAGACTATAGCCGTTTTGTGGGAGAAGATAGTAAGGAGGCTGGATTGGTTCTGGACTTACTTCGGGTGAGCTATAGTGTGTTTTTCCGCAATCCATTGACATTCTCTGTATTAGAAAGCATCGTTTTGCCGGAGATAATATTTCGCAAGAGAGAAAACAAGAGAAAAGAGATACGGATTTGGTCTGCAGCATGTGCCGGTGGCCACGAACCATATAGCATGGCCATGATACTGGAAAACCTCAAAGGGCAAAACGATCAATTCTCTTACCGCATATTTGGAACAGACATGGATGAAGTACAGATAACTAAAGCCCACAAAGGCGAATACAGCAAAGAATCTGTGGGTAATATCAGAAAAAATCAACTGGATCAATGGTTTACTAGGTCAGGTAGCTCCTATGTGGTTATTCCCAAGCTGAAGAAACATTGTGAATTTTACGTCTTCAACCTTCTAAGCACACACAGCAGTCCGCCGGAAAGCATTTATGGTGATTTTGACCTCGTGCTATGCACAAATATTTTATTCTATTACAAGCCAGCGTATCGAACGATAATAATGGATAAAATAAGGGATTCTCTTGCTGAAGATGGATTGGTTATTACCGGTGAAGCCGAGCGAGACATATTAAAGGCTGGCAATTTTAAAGAGGCCTTCCCCCAATCGGCCATATTCAGGAAAAATAAAGGATAGATATATGCAAATAAAAGACTTAAAAATCGGAACGCAGCTTTCCACAGGATTCTCAATTTTGCTGCTGCTCGTCATTGTGCTGGGGATAATATCCCATCAGCAAACAAACAAAATACATAAACAAATAGAGCTGATTTACAATCATCCATTAAAAGTCAGAAGCGCTGTTGGCGAGATTATGGCAAGTTCCAATCAACTGCACTGGGCCATGGAAACAGCATTGTCTTTTGATGATTACGAATCGATGAAACCATTTGTGAAAATAATGGAAGAAAATGATTCGAAGATTCAGCATAACCTGGATGTCTTGAATGAAGTTTTTCTTGGGCCACGCGAACTTATTGATAAATTCAGAATTGTTATAACGGAGTGTAAAAAAAATCGCGATCTGGTGTTTCACCTTATCCAGTCAGGAAACTGGCAGCAAGTTGAAGAAGTTAATATACACAAAGGCACGGTGTTGGGCAGTGAACATATGAATGAGATATATGGTATGATTGAAGAAATCAGCCAGTTTGCCTTCCAAAAAGCTGATGAATTGCAGGATCATTCCCACAGGCTGAATAATAATCTTGACATGCAGTTATTAGTAGTAATCCTTTCTATGATAATAATTGCTATGTTTATTAATTATCTGTTAATGCGAAATATCCGTTCTCCTCTTTCTGAGCTGACCGACACAACATGTCGATTCTATCAGGGCGATATGTCGGCCCGAAGCAATTATAAATCAAAAAGCGAGATTGGTATTTTATCCGAATCGTTTAACAATTTGGCTGAAAATATTCAGGTAAATACTGATATTAACGAAAAATCAGCAATACTCACTGGAAAAATGCTTAGTGAAGATGATGCCAAAAAGTTCTTCCAAAGCACCCTGCAAATGTTGATGAATCATACCGGGTCACAAATGGCTGCGGCCTATCTTCTAAGCGACGATAAAAAGCACTACGAACATTTCGAATCCATCGGCATCGATGATGATGCCAAAAAATTATTTTCGGCTTCGGGGCACGAAGGGGAATTTGGCGCTGCAGTTACCACGCAAAAAATACAGCATCTTAAGAATATTCCCGAAACAACCCGTTTCCTGTATAATACGGTAAAAGGCAAATTTATTCCAAACGAAATAATAACCATTCCCATCCTTTCAAGAGACAATGTCATTGCCATCATATCATTGGCAAATGTTGGAGTTTTTGACCAGATATCCATTCAGCTGATCGAAAAAATCTACATTACCTATAGTACACGCATCGAAGGAATTCTGGCATACCGCCGAATCAAAGAAATATTAACGACATTAGAGGAACAGAACCGCGAGCTGGAATCACAGCAATGGGAATTAACAGCCCAATCAACTGAGCTGGCTGAACAAAACCGCGAGTTGGAAGTTCAGAAAAATCAATTAAGTGAAGCCAATAAACTTAAAACAAGTTTTCTGTCTAATATGAGCCACGAGCTGCGCACACCGCTAAATTCCATTATTGCCCTTTCGGGTGTGCTTAGCCGGAGACTCACCAAACAAATTCCCGACGAAGAACACAGTTACCTGGAAGTGATTGAACGAAACGGCAAAAGCTTGTTGTCATTGATAAATGATGTTCTGGATATTTCAAAAATCGAATCCGGAAAGGAGGACATTGATGCTACGCAGTTTGAACTTTGCCCTGCTATCGACGAGGTGGTAACCATGATACAGCCACAAGCCACGGAAAAAAATCTTTATCTTAACAATGCTATTTGCGACTGCAATATTCACATCGTCACCGATCCCACCAAGTTCAGACATATACTACAAAACCTTATAGGCAATGCAGTTAAGTTTACAGAGAAAGGAGGTGTCAGTATTTCGGTAAAAGAACGCGACGATATGGTTGCCATTGTAGTTGCTGATACCGGCATCGGTATCAACGCAGAACACCTTCCCCATATTTTCAATGAATTCCGGCAAGCTGATACCGGGGTGTCGCGCCGGTTTGGAGGGACAGGTCTCGGATTGACCATTGCAAAAGAATATGCAAACCTACTGGGCGGTACTATTACGGTGAGGAGTATTCCGGGAGAAGGTTCTGAGTTCACACTTTCACTTCCCCTGATTTACGATAAGAATAACCGGATAACCGAAAATCATTCATATTATAGCAACACAACTGAAAAGAAACGTAATCCCAGAATGAGCACCATGCCGGGCGACACTAAAACGGTCATGCTTATAGAAGACAGTGAACCTGCAGTGGTTCAGATAAAAGATTTTTTGGAGGAGAACGGCTACAAAGTAGTGGTTGGAAGAGACGGTGGTGAGGCTTTGGAATTGTTCAATACGGTAATTCCTGATGCGATCATTCTGGATTTAATGATGCCAGGCATTGATGGCTTTCAAGTACTTCAGTCAATACGTAACACAGAAATCACTGCTAATATACCCGTTTTGATACTCACTGCCAAATATATCACGAAAGAAGACCTTCAGTTTTTGAAGCGGAATAATGTATATCAGCTTATCCAAAAGGGGGATATCAAACGCCATGAACTGGTTAAAGTGGTAGGCGAAATGCTTTTTGGCACAACCAAATAATAAACATATATTCTTCAACACTTGAAATGAAACGCTTAATGGAAAATAAAAATATAAAAATCCTGGCCATTGACGACAACCGGGATAACCTGATCTCTATTAAAGCAATTATATCTGAAGTGCTTCCACAATCCTTCGTATATACAGAATTATCCGGGCAACGCGGCATTGAGACGGCCAGGTACAACGACCCCGATGTCATTTTACTTGACATCGTCATGCCGGGGATGGATGGTTATCATGTATGCAAAAAAATCAAGGCTGATGAACAACTTTCGGAAATTCCGGTAATCTTTCTTACCGCATTAAATGGAGATAAACATAGCCGCATTTTGGCGCTCGAAGCCGGTGGTGAAGCCTTTTTAGCCAAACCCGTTGACTCGACCGAACTTAAAGCGCAGATACTTGCAATGCTAAAAATAAGAGAGGCAGCTAAGTATAAAAGAGATAAAAGGTTACAACTTGAAGAACTGGTACAAAAACGAACAGAAGAACTAAAGAACGCCAATACCGCAGCGCTTAATCTACTGGAAGACCTGAATACTGAAAAAGAAAAGCTAAAGCTACTTAACCATGCCGTTGAAGCAAGTTCTGTATCGGTTATTATTACCGATGCACTGGGACATATTCATTACGTAAATCCTTATTTTACAGAACATACTGGATATTCATCAGAAGAAGTTTTTGGAAAAAGACTACGAATGCTGAACACAGGAAAACTTTCAGTATCTGATCATGAAGAACTATGGAGCGCCATTCTTTCCGGTAAAGAATGGGTGGGGGAATACCAAAATAGAAAGAAAAACGGGGAACTCTATTGGGAAAATGCAGTTATTTCACCGATTCTGAATAGCAAAGGTAAGGTTATCAATTTTGTAGCTATTAATGAAGACATTACGGAAAAGAAAAAGATACTTGAAGAACTTCTTGTAGCCAAAGAAAAAGCCGAAGAAAGCGATCGCCTAAAATCTGCTTTTCTGGCAAACATGAGCCATGAAATACGAACCCCGATGAATGGTATTTTGGGTTTTGCCAGTCTGCTGAAAGAACCAAAGCTGTCTGGTGAACAGCAACAAAAATACATTCAGATTATCGAAAAAAGTGGTGCCCGTATGCTTAACATTATAAACGATATTGTGAACATTTCAAAAATAGAATCAGGACTAATGGATGTTCATCTTTCAGAAATGAATTTAAACACACAGTTGCAATTTGTTTATGATGTGTTAAAACTCGATGCTGATCATAAAAAACTCAATCTCTCCTTTAATTGCGGATTCACTGGGGAAGAGGCAATTATTCAAACAGATAGTGAGAAATTTTATGGGATTCTTTTCAATCTGGTTAAAAACGCCATAAAATATACCGATTCAGGAGCGATTGAATTTGGTTACAACATCGTTGATACGCAAGGCCATGCGTCTCTGCGGTTTTATGTCAAAGATACCGGGATCGGCATTCCTAAGAACAGGCAGGAAGTCATATTTGAGCGGTTTATCCAGGCCGACATTAGTGATAAAATGGCACGTCAGGGGGCAGGCCTGGGTTTGGCCATCTCCAAAGCTTATGTGGAAATGCTTGGCGGTAAAATATGGGTCGAAAGCGAAGTAGGCAAAGGCTCCACGTTTTATTTTACCCTGCCTTACCAGGCTGAACCGGCTCCTGAAACTATATGCCAACAAGGCGATCCCTTAGAACAATGTAATGCGATCAGAAAACTAAAGATTCTGATGGTCGAAGATGATGAAGTATCAGAAATGTTGCTGGATGAAACAGTCAAAATGTTTGGCAAGGAAATTTTAAAAGCAAGAACAGGAGTTGAAGCCGTTGAAGCATGCCGCAACAATCCGGATATTGATTTGATATTGATGGATATTCAGATGCCCGAAATGGGAGGCTACGAAGCCACCAGGCAAATCCGGCAATTTAACAAAGAGGTTGTCATCATTGCACAAACTGCATATGGCCTAACAGGCGACAGAGAAAAATCAATCGGGGCTGGGTGTAACGATTATATTGCTAAACCAATAACAAAAATCGGATTACAGGCATTGATTCACAAGTATTTCCGGAAATGATTTAAAGCTCAGGATGCTGAACA
>SKYG01000388.1 GCA_007128045.1 Bacteroidales bacterium
AAAGGATCATGTTTCGCCTGCGCAACAACCCCTGCCTGGGCGGGTGTGTATACTGCAACAATGCATTAGACATCCACAAAGGCCTGAAAAGGCTGTTCGGTTTTGGTTCATTTAAAACGTTTGGCGGTGAGTCGCTGCAGGAGAAAGCAGTTGAAGCAGCTGTACACAACAAATCGCTGCTTGCCATTTTTCCCACCGGCGGCGGAAAGTCCATCACCTTCCAGATACCGGCACTGATGAGCGGCGAAGCCACCAATGGGCTGACCATCGTCATCTCTCCCTTACAATCATTGATGAAAGACCAGGTCGACAACCTGGAAAAGATCGGGATTACTGAGGCGGTCACCATAAACGGCTTGCTGGACCCCATCGAAAGAGCCAAATCATTCGAAAGGGTTGAAGATGGTTCAGCTCACCTGCTGTACATCTCTCCGGAGTCGTTGCGCTCCAGAACCATCGAACGACTGATCCTGGGCAGAAAGATTGTGCGCTTTGTTATTGACGAAGCCCATTGCTTTTCTGCCTGGGGACAGGACTTCAGGGTTGACTACCTGTACATTGGCGATTTTATCAAGGGCATCCAGGAGAAGAAAAACCTGGCAGATGGGATTCCTGTTTCCTGTTTCACGGCAACCGCCAAGCCAAGGGTCATTGAGGATATCCGAACCTACTTTCATGAAAAGCTTTCTCTTGAGCTTGAACTGTTTACTTCGAAGGTGACCCGTACCAACCTGCAATACAACGTTGTTGAGAAGGCCAACGAGGAAGAAAAATACCAGGCTGTACGCGACCTGATCGAAGAAAAGAGGTGCCCAACGATCATCTATGTGTCCAGGACACGAAAAGCATACATTCTTGCTGAGCGGCTATGCCAGGATGGCTATCTTGCCAGGCCCTACCACGGCAAGATGGACACCAAAGAGAAAACCGCGAACCAGGATGCCTTCATTGCAGGTGAAGTGCCCATCATGGTGGCAACGTCGGCTTTTGGCATGGGTGTCGACAAAAAGGATGTCGGCATGGTGATCCACTATGAGATATCCGATTCACTGGAAAACTACATCCAGGAAGCAGGCAGGGCAGGGCGCGATGAAACCATTGTGGCCGATTGTTTTGTGCTCTATAATGAGGAAGACCTCGGGAAGCATTTCATCCTGCTGAACCAAACCAGGCTTTCCATTAAAGAGATCCAGCAGGTCTGGAAAGCCATCAAGGAGATCACACGCTTCCGGTCAACAGTATCAAACTCTGCCCTGGAGATTGCCCGTAAAGCCGGATGGGATGACAACGTGGTGGAAATAGAGACCAGGGTTACCACAGCCATTGCGGCATTGGAAGATGCCGGCTACCTGAAGCGTGGACAGAACATGCCCAGGATCTTTGCCAACAGCATCCTGGCAAGGAATGCACAGGAGGCCATCGACAAGATCAATGCCTCTGAAAAGTTTGCTGAGAAGCAGAAAGAAAAGGGAGTGAGGATCATCAAAAAACTGTTTTCCAGCAAAAGCCGGAAGCAATCATCAGAAGAAACAGGCGAATCCAGAATAGATCACATCAGCGACCACCTGGGAATTGTGAAAGAGGAGGTCATCAACATTGTGAACCTTCTTCGTGAAGAACAGATCCTGGCCGACGCAAAAGACCTGACGGCGTTTATCAGGAAGGGTGACAACAAAAACCGTTCGCTCCACATCGTGGAGACATTCAGCAGGATCGAGAACTTTTTGCTTCCGCGGGTCGACGAACAGGAGAAAACACTCCATCTCAAAGAGCTGAACGAAGGGGCGGCAACTGAAGGATGCGACGAGGTAAGCATCAACAAGATAAAAACGATCCTCAACTTCTGGGCCATCAAGCACTGGATTAAGCGGAAAAACCAGGAATATTCAAAGAATCATGTGGTGGTGCTTTGCCTGCATCCGAAAGCAGCATTAAAAGAAAAACTGGAGAAGCGGTATGGGCTGGCGAGGTTCATCGTAGAATTCCTGTATGACAAAAGCAACCATGATATGCCAGAGGAGGCTGCAGGAAAAAATATGCCAGAAAAGGCTTCAGTAAATCATATGCCAGACGAGGTTACAGGTAAAGCTATCCCCGAAAAGGCTGCAGGAAAAGAGGAGGTGTTGGTTGAATTTTCCGTGCACGAATTAAAAAGTGCTTATGAGGCACAACCAGCCCTATTTAAAGAGGCTGTTAGCATTGCGGATATCGAAGACACACTGTTTTACCTGTCGCGTATAGGGGCCATCAAAATTGAAGGGGGCTTTCTGGTGGTATACAACCGCCTACAGATTGAACGTACCGAGCAGGACAACAAGAAGAGGTATACAAAAGACGACTATGAGAAGCTTGATCAGTTCTATGATAACAAGGTGCAGCAAATACACATCGTAGGCGAATATGCCAGAAAGATGATCAGCGATTATCGGCAAGCAATTCAGTTTGCAGAGGACTACTTTCAGCTCAACTACACCTCCTTTCTCAAAAAATACTTCCCGGGCGGCAAGGCCAACGACCTCCATTTGCGTATGACCCCTGCCAAGTTCAGGCAGCTGTTTGGAGAGCTGTCGCCAACGCAACTGGCCATCATCAACGACAACAAATCGAAATACATCGTGGTGGCAGCCGGGCCCGGAAGCGGAAAAACCAGGGTACTGGTTCATAAACTCGCCTCTTTGCTTTTGATGGAGGATGTAAAGCATGAGCAGCTGCTGATGCTCACCTTTTCGAGGGCCGCCGCCACAGAATTCAAGAAACGCCTGCTAAAACTCATTGGTAATGCGGCCAATTTCATTGAGATAAAAACGTTTCATGCCTACTGCTTCGACTTGTTGGGAAAGGTGGGAAGCCTGGAAAAGTCGGATGAGATCCTCAGGCAGACCATCGAAAAAATTAAAAGCAATGAGGTTGAACCATGCCGGATCACCAAAACAGTGTTGGTGATCGATGAGGCGCAAGACATGGACGAAGATGAATACAAGCTGATCACTGTGTTGATGGAGCAAAATGAGGATATGCGGGTGATCGCTGTGGGCGACGACGACCAGAACATCTTCGAATTCAGGGGGGCCAGTTCAAAATACCTCGAACAGTTCATGCTGAAAAAGCATGCCGTCAAACATGAGCTGGTCGAAAACTACAGGAGCAAAAGCAACCTGGTGACATTCACCAATCAATTTGTGAAACAGATCCGTCACAGGCTGAAAAGCACCCCCATCATCGCCAGGCAAACAGACAATGGAACTATCCGGGTGGTTCGTTATCAAAGCAACCACCTCATCACGCCCCTGGTCAGCGATATCATGGCAGCCGACCTGATGGGCACCACATGTGTAATGACCAGGACCAACGAGGAAGCCTTGCAAATCGCAGGCTTGCTTCTGAAAAACGGCATGACGGCAAAGCTGATCCAAACCAACGACGGCTTTAATTTGTATAACCTTGCGGAAGTACGGTTCTTTGTAAACAAGCTGAATCTTCCTGATGGCGTGTTCGTCATCAGCGATGCAATTTGGGAACATGCCAGGCATGAGCTGAACAGGCACTTCTGGCATAGCACGAAGCTCGACATATGCCACAACATCATCAGGGATTTTGAAGCAACCAATCCCACAAAAAAATATATCTCCGACCTGGAGGTATTCATTCGTGAATCCAGGTTGGAAGATTTTACCAGCGCACTTGGAGAAACCATCGTTGTTTCGACCATCCACAAAGCGAAAGGCAAGGAGTTTGATAATGTGTTCCTGATGCTAGAGGGCTTTTACCCCGCTACCGACGAAGCCAGACGTCAGTTGTATGTGGCCATGACACGCGCAAAGCAAAACCTGTCCATTCACCTGAACACGGCATTTCTCGACAACCTTTCGGCAGAAAATCTGGAGCGACGTGAGGACAGCGAGACATTTTCTCCTCCCACTGAGCTGGTCATGCACCTGACCTTCAAGGATGTGTGGCTCGACTATTTCGCAAAGAGGCAATACCTGGTCTCCAGATTACAAAGCGGGGATGATTTAATGGTGGATGGCGAAGGATGTTTCAATACCAAAGGCCAATCCGTGTTGAAGTTCTCGAAGGACTTCATCAAACGATTGGAGAGCCTGAAAGAGAACAACTACGAGCTGCAAAGTGCAAAGGTAAACTTCATTGTTTACTGGCTCAAAGAAGGAACAGAGAAAGAAACAATGGTGGTGTTGCCGGAGTTGTGTTTCAGCAAAAGAGAACCGCAGCAGTTTGTGAAACCAAGCAGTCGCGAAAACCGCGGATAGCTAGTGTGACATGAGTTGTCCGCACAGCATATAGTTGCTTTCGGACAAGAAATAGATATGAATTTCATCAAATGACGTATCTTTGCAATTAATGAACAATATCTCTTTAAATGATTTCCCACCATTAATCCATGATTTAAGAAGGATCTGTGAGAAAGCAGATGTTAAACTTGATGAAAATCAAAGAATTATCCTCGATAGCATTTCCCGTTTTAACATCAAAGCAAGGTACGATGACTACAAGCAGAGTTTCTACGACTTATGTACAGACAGTTTTACAAACGAATGGATTGAAAAAATTAAAGAATGCAGGCTATGGATACAAACGATGCTATAAGAATAGGCATTAACTATTTAAGCAAACTAAAAGAATCAAATATATACTTTTCAGAAGCATGGCTATTTGGTTCTTATGCAAAGGGCAGTCAACATGAAAATAGTGATATTGATATTGCCATTGTTTTAGACGAAAACGTATCTGTTTCTTTTGATACTGAAATTCAGTTAATGCTAATTAGAAGCGGGGAAGAAACAATGATTGAGCCACATGCATTTTCCAAAGAAGAATTCAATCAGAACATCCCTATTGTAAAGCATATAATTGATTCCGGATTAAAAATTACATAATAGGGGAAGTCCATTTCAGAAAATTTTCTTTCGTACCATATGGCCCATAAATTTGGCAGAACCTGGTGGGGGTTGCAATGGCTCAACGCCCTCGAAAGGATTGACTACAGCAACCGCCTGCTTAACCGCGAGCTGCCCGCCAGTTTGTTAAAGCTTGCCAGGGAACGCAATATTCAGATATTTCCCACAAGCTGGCGCGACATCGAGATGACCTGCTCCTGCCCCGACTGGGCAGTGCCCTGCAAGCATATCGCGGCGGTGGTGTACACCATCGCCACCAGCAGCACAGTCAGGAAAAGCACAGGCTACTGACCGCGCCTATCGGATCGGACAGAAAAGCAACGTAATGGTATACCGCCCCTTGTGCAAAGGCACCTTCGAAGAGCGCATAGACGAAATGCTTAAAGCAAAAAAAGAACTGGCCGATATGACCGTAGACACTGGTGAAACCTGGATCGGGGAACTTTCACATACGGTTTTTATTTGCAAAAATATATAGACATATTGAATATATTGACTACCTTAGGGGTGGTTATAAAAACAAAACTTGACTTAATGCTATGTTAAGAATGGATCATGCATTTAATTCTCTGATGATGATATATGATACACAACATAATGCGACAACTAGTATAACCAAAAGATACGGTTATACATCTTTCGGGATGTATAGCGGTAATGTTGCGGCTATAGAAGAGTTGAACTGCATTTTAAAATACCATATATGGAAAACATTGAAGAAAAGAAGATCTCTGACATTAACACATTAAATGAAAACCACCACATTAGAGAGAGTGAAATCTCTGCCTTACTTTCTGCAACTGAAACAATCCTATTATCTCAAGAATTTAGCGTGACTGCCAGACAAGTGTTTAACAGTTGTGCTAAGTTAATTGGGGCAACGTCTGGATATGTCGCCCTATTGTCTGACGATGGCCATGAAAATGAATTGTTATTTCTTGAAGAAGGGGGAATGCGATGCAATGTAAATCCTAATTTGCCAATGCCCATAAGAGGTTTACGAGAAACGGCTTATAGAACAGGCAAAGTTGTTTATGAAAACAACTTTATGAAAAGTGAATGGTTAAAGTTCATGCCTGAAGGACATATGCCATTAAGAAATGTACTGTTTAGTCCCTTAAACATTAGTAATAAAACAGTTGGCCTTATGGGTTTTGCCTGCAAAGATGGTGATTTTACGGAAGATGATGCAAAAATGGCTGCTGTTTTCGGAAACTATGCTGCGATTGCTCTCCAAAACAGCAGAACACTTGAAGCGTTAATTGCCTCTAATAAAGCAAAAGACAAGTTGTTTTCAATCATTGCGCACGATTTAAGAAACCCATTTAATTCACTTATTGGATTTAGTGATTTGCTGAGGGAGAGGGTTTCAGTCACTGCTGATGAGAAATTAATCAATTATTCAACATATATTAATACAGCTTTATATAATTATGTTAATTATTTAGATAACTTATTGGGATGGGCCAGAATGCAGACCAATAAATTTGAATTTCATCCAACAAGTTTTGGTTTAATCGATTTGGTTGAGGAAGTAAAAGAATTATTGCTTGTACAAGCCAAGAGTAAAAAAATAAGCCTAAAACTATCAATTCCAAAGCACATGCGTATATACGCAGATAGAAATATGATCAAAGTTGTTCTTACCAATTTAATCTCAAACGCAATTAAATATAGTAATGACGGAACTGATGTTGTTGTATCAGGCAAGCACGATAGAAACATCAATATAATATGTGTTGAAGATAATGGAGTGGGTATGAGTCAGGAAAGTTGTAAGAAATTGTTTAAGGTAGAAGAATCTTTTAGTACCCGGGGGACAAATAATGAAGCAGGAACAGGGTTAGGTTTAATACTATGCAATGATTTCATTAAAAAACATAACGGACAAATTGATGTAGAAAGTAAGATAGGCAAAGGATCTGTTTTTTCTGTAAGCCTGCCAAATAATGAAGCTTACATTACAAACTAATATCAAACGTAGTATTTGTTTACTTAAATTTCAATTCTTAATTTTGTTGCTGTAAACGACAAAAAAAACACTTCAAACCTGATATAATCCGCCAGGTATTTTGCTGACGGAAATACTCAATTCCTTGTTTGTGGTACTAGCAGTTTTTATA
>SKYG01000095.1 GCA_007128045.1 Bacteroidales bacterium
AATATTTATCGATCCATCTTCAGATAAGACTTTGACAATAAAGACTCCCTTATTGGTCATTGGAATGGAAAGAGAATGACTATTTTCACTCTTATTCTCAACTAAAGCACCGGACATACTGTAAACCGAATAACCGATTATTGGAGTTGATGATGAACGAATATTCAAATAACCAGCATATTGCCAGATATCCACCTTGTTCTCTTCAACCAAATCATTTTGTGAGGTAACCAGATATTCACGAGAACCTGGCACCTCAACGTACTCTGGTATAATAGTATGTATCTTTACTTCAAAATTATCGAATACGATCCAACGACCGGCAGGAGCTAAGTTGTTCTCGCCACTTCCCTTAACACCAAACTCAAGGGTGCCATCATTTACCTGAATGGTTGTCTGCGTTTTTGCCAATGCACCAGTTATCATGACATCTTCCCTTCCTTCTTCAGAACCTGATGTGCCAAAAACAACAAAACCAGCATCAACATTCGAATTTGTCATGGCACTCACCGTATAGACTCCATTGCTCAATCCTGACAGAGTCTGATGAATTTTTGCATTATAGTCAACACCTCTCCAGCAGGTAACACTCCATGATCCATCCACTCCTTTGCGTTCACGGTAAACGGCTGCTTCCGGATTGGCATCTATCATCCATCCATTAAAACCATTTTCGAAACCAGGGTTCTGGATCACAAGGTCCGGCATCCGCTTCACCTCAAAATGATCAAATATTGTCCATCTCCCGGCAGGAACTGCATTATCTTCACCAGCACCTCTCATACCAATTTTTAGTGTTCCATCTGTTACCCCGATAACAACTTCTGTTTTTGCCAACTGACCACCAATTACCGGTGTTGAAGATACGACCCCGGCACTTTCACCAAAAACGACAAAGGCACTATCCAGGTTGGTCATTGCCATTGCACTTACAACATAATATCCATTAGCAAGTCCCGACATGGTTTGTGATACAGAGATCGTATAATCAGCCCCATGCCAGCAGGTGATACTTCTTGAACCATCAACCCCTTTATTTTCAGGATAGGCAGCAGCAATAACGCCTTCTACCAACCAGCCGGTTAGATCATCTTCAAAATCGCCATTTGGAACCACCTGAAATGATGATAATTTCACTTCAAATTCATCAAAAACAACCCAATTGCCTGCAGGAATAGCATTGTCCTCACCAGCTCCTTTGATACCAAACTGCAGCATACCATTAGTGACTTCAATCACAATTACGCGTTTGGTCAAACCTCCTTCTTGCACCAGCGGCAGCATAGCATGATTATATCCACTTTCGGCAAATAATGCAATGGAACCATCGGCATTTACATTTGCATAACAACTGATTATGTATGTACCGTTAGGAATATTGCTGATGGATTGGAAAAACTTCATCTGATAAGCAGCTCCTTGCCAAAAAGTAATGCTGCGCGAACCATCTACCCCCTTATTTTCCACGTAAGCAGCGGTGGGTGTTGGTGATTCAACATTCCAGTCGGCCAGACCTGCTTCAAAATCAGCATTTTTAAGCTCAATGAGTGTATCACCTGCTTCCAATGCTCTTTGAAAAGCTTTTATGGCGTCTTGCAAATCTGCCAGTGCCTGATCCAACTCTGGTACAGACGTTCCTTCAATAATGATAACACCAATTGCCACTTCTACTGCAGCATTCAATGCGGCCTTTGCCTCTTCAAACTCCAGTGTAGCTTCGATTAGCTCTTTGGTTTCAATAATTACATCAATCAGTTCAGTTTTCTTCTGAAGGATAGATACGGCGTTACTATAAGCCCCCAGATCACTTTCCAGATCGGCCAGAATAGACTTACCACCATCGACTGCAAGCAACATTCCTGAACTTAATCTTTGATCTTCAAGCCCTTGAAGAGTGGCATTGTATATTTCTGCCGCCACTATAGCTTCAACCAGATCCTGCGCACTTAAAATGTTTTCACTATGCGCATCAACAGCAGCATAATCGTGATCTTCAGAGTCAAAAAACACCTCAACCTCAACCGCATCCACTAAGGCATTAAAAGAAACCTTAACATCATCTCCTGCACCGGAAGCTTCAATAAAAGCTCTGGCATCACTAATAAGGGTATACAGGCCAAGTAACTGATTATAATGGACTAAAACTGAATCAATAACAGATTGGTAATTTAAAATATCAGCATCGGTTCCAAACACCCTAACTTCCCGGGCCTTTTCCAAATTGTAAAACAAATCATCACGCATCTTCTCTGGAACATCCGGATGTTCGTTATAAAGATTATCTCCACGAACAAGAGATTCTTCATAAAGGGCCATCGGATCAAATTCGACAATTTTAAAAACCTTATTAGCCATATTATCGGGGGTAATGTCAGCACTTTTCACACCTCGAAAATCAACCCGTCCATTTTCATCAACATTAAGAGCATCGGCTCCCGGTGTATACTCAATGTTATAAAGTGATCCATCTGTGGGTTTTTCAATGGTCTCCAGCTTGAAGTATCCATCAACAACTTCCACGACCCTATACTGCATCTCCAGATCTTCTGTATGATCACGCCTGTTTGAAGGTTCAAAATAGGCACCCCAGTTATAAGACATCATATGATGGTCAAGAGTCAACGTCTCATCATGGTTGGTAATACTAAAGTATCCGGGGTACTTCTCTGTGGCTTTGAACGAAAAAAGTTGATTACCCGAACCATCAAAGTAATCAGCAGTATATAATCTAAAATTCCAATTTTCGCTTGCAGCATCAAAGTATACAACTTTTTGGTTGGTTTCCCCATCATATACCTGAATATAATATCTGGTTCCATCTGTCTTTACCAGAATATCATCCTGGGCGAATGATGAAACGGACATTAATATTGTTAAAGCAAAAATTATATATTTCATTTGTCTCATCTTTTCAGTTTTTTAAAATAGTTAATAACTACCATCCCGGATTCTGAAACAATCCATTGTTTACATCTCGTTGAGGAATAGGATACAAATACATTCGATCTTCAAAATACCGATCTTCCAGTTTCATCTTCTCGTAATTAAAGGATTCGTCTGGGTTACGTGTAACATCCACCTTATACACCGGTTGACTCAATACCTCATGAGCAATACCCCAGCGACGCAAATCCCAGGCACGCTGATCTTCAAAAGCCAGTTCGACAAAACGCTCTTCTCTGATTCTTTCGCGGAGTTCGGATTGTGATATCCCGCTTAAGGGCAATTCTTCCAACCCTCCATGCCTCACAATAGTCTGATTTAAGATAGTTGTTGCCGTAAGATAAAATTCACCCCTGTTTACCGGGCCATACAATTCATTTACAGCTTCTGCCCAAATTAAGACAATGTCTGAAAATCTGAAAATTGGCCATTCCCGGTTTGACCCTTGTCCCTGTCTCAAATCCAGGGTAGGATCAATAAATTTCTTCAGATAATAACCGGTTTTGGTTCCGTAGGCGCGATCCATACCATCACGACCACCTCTGAAGATTTCTATGGTACGGGATTCAACATTCCTCTCGAGCCACTCAGCGCCATTATACAGTACTGTTTGTTTTAAACGGTCATCACGGTTTTCGTAGGGATTGGATGGATCGTATCCGGAACCCGGTTCATCAATCCTTTTGCCGTTTTTCATACGGTAAGCATCAACAAGATTTTGAGTGGGATTGGTACTACCTGATGAAACAATGAGTCCCTGGTCACGGGTACCTTCGCTACCGATCGGGAAATTTCTCTGCTCCAGTTGGTTTACATTTCTGTGACGGTAACCCAGGATCACTTCAGGACTGGTGCCATCGTATGTATCATAAGGCCCGAATGAAAAAATTCTGTCAAAAGCAATATCCTGAGCCATTGTGGCAACCGCTCTCCAATAGTTCATCTGTTCAGCAGAACCTTCGGTAATTTCCTTGTTGTAAGCAGGACTGGCAAGGAGCAATAGTGTTTTGGTTTTTAGTGCTTTTGCCGCAGTGCCATTCGGTCTGCCCTGGTCTGCTCCCTGATCCAGCAAAGGCAATAATGCATTGTCTATAAGATAATCACACTCACTAATAATATAAGCAGCACATTGATTGAATGAAGAACGACCTGCCTGAAATGCAGGATCATTCATATCGTTCCTGGTTTGGACCACTGCGTCGCCCACCAATACAACACCCCCATAGCGTTTGATCAACTCATAGTAAAACAGGGCCCGCAATAATCGCACTTCTGACTTATAGTGCGTCAATCGGTTCAAATGCAAATTTCTGGAGGAAGGCGGGAAAGTAATATAAGTGATTGATTCAGCCTTTTCAAGAAAAAGATTGGCTTTGTAGATTCCACGATAATATTTATTCCAGGCATTATCCAAAAATCCAGTTGTTGAATTCCAGTTTCCTGAATTCATGTTTTGAATGGTAGCAGCAGGATTTGAATTCTTAGCTTCATCCGTTGCGTTGGCGTAAAATGTCCATCCAAATTCATCGGTATTAAAACCTGATGGCATCATACTTATAATGTCAACCATAAAATTATCGACATAAGAGGGGTTGTTCCACATAAGTTCCTCTGTGATGCCAGTATCCTGCTCCATCTTTAACTCCATTTCCTCACAAGCTAAAAAGAACAGAAGGCTGACAATCGAGATTGCTAATATCTTATTACTAATTTTCATATCTGCTATTTTTTATGTTTTAACTTAAAATTTAATATTCAATCCGAACAAATATGATTTCATGGCAGGATAGCCAATATCAGTAAACTCCGGATCTGAATATTTCCAGTCACTAAGTGTTAAAACGTTTACACCTCGCATAAAGAACCGTATACTCTCCATTCTCATCCTTAGCAAAAAAGTCTCAGGTAAAGTATACCCCAATTCAACATTTCTAAGTTTTACAAAATTCCCATTACGCACCCAATAAGTTGAACTTTGGTAGTTGTTCGTATTGGTAAGTGAAAGGGCAGGAAAGCCATCTTCAAGTGAGATTTCAGTAACAGCGTTGCCATGAATAAATGGTTGTGCCATGGTATTCCAGGCAAGATTGATATCTCTGTTAAACTGTCCCTGGAAAAGAGCGGCCAGATCAAAGTGTTTATATACCAGACCCAGATTAACCCCCATATCCATATTTCCGCGATAATCTCCAATTACCTGCATGTCTCTTGAGTCAATGATACCATCATTATTCAGGTCTTTATATTTCAGATCACCTACTCTTGGGGTTCCAAAAGTGTGGGTGGGTGAAGACTGAATATCTGCTACACTTTCAAAGTAACCGTCAACTACATATCCGAATATGGATGAAGCAGAATTACCTGTCCGGTTCAGATGTTTCAGTGAACCACTATTCAGGGATTCACCCATTTGGTCAATAGTGTTATCCATGTATGAAAAAATGAAATCTGCATTCCATGCAAGGTTATTGGATTTTGAACCATATCCTATTTTCAGATCAATACCAGTGCTGGTTAGTTTCCCGATGTTTTCAAATGGAAGGGTTGCTCCGATAACCGAAGGGTGATTATAATCGATATAGAGGACGTCACTTCTCTTGTCGACATAATAATCGGCAGCTAGTGAGAATTTATTGAACAACTCCAGTTCCATACCCACATTTAGTTTTTCGGAAACCTCCCACTGAATATCAGGATTGGCAAGTCTTCCCGGTTGAACCCCCCAAAACATGTTCCAGTTGGTTCCCAGGGGGAAGCCACCACCACCTGTATAGAACTGGGAAAACGGATATCTGCCGCTCACATACCTGTTGTATCCGGTATACCCGTATGAGGCCTTCAGCTTACCAAAGGATAAAATATCGCTGTCAGAGACAAACCCCTCATTGGTAAAAACCCATCCTGCAGAGGCAGAAGGGAATAATCCATATTTACTTCCGTCGGCATACTGATCAGAACCAAAATAACTGGCTGCCAATTCCAACAAGTACGTTTTATTTTTTGCATACTGAATCCTGGCACCAAGATTATTGGTCAAATAAGGAGACAGGTCGGAGTTGGAACGATATTGCTGATCAGTTTGGAAACGTAACATTACATCCAGCTCATGTCCGTTAACCTCAGGCATGTCATAAAGAATGTCTGTATCGAATATGATGAATCTGGTACTGCTGGCATTGCTCCATTCATTATACTGGGAGTTCTCCCGGTAAGCAAAGTACTCATAATCTTCTCCGGTTCCTGGGGCAATCTGTTTTACCTGAAAATATCGCCAGCTGCCATTAGAATTGTTCGCACCATTATCGATAACGTATCCCAGGCTTGCCGACAATCCCGGTGTAATGAAATCAAAGTCCTGTCTCAGTCTGAAATTAGCATTTAAAAAATGGCTTACCGAATTATTCCGGCCACCAGTTTCCAACATTGCAAGTGGATTGTCCATCAGAATTGATGTTCCCCCATAACTACCGTCGGGATTGATGTCATTAAACGCATTAGGCGGAAGGGTATAAATCGATGACCATATACGGTTTACGTTATAAGCTGGATTCTTATAGTTATTCATACTTCCTGCCAAATCCATTGAGAACACGGTGTTCTTTGAAACATTTATATCAAAGTTAGACCGGATGTTGAACCTGGTAAGGTTCGTATTGGAGTTCATATCTGGATTCTCGGGTTTATAAATACCATCATTGTACAAAAACCCAAAATTGACATAGTATTGAATAAAATCTGATCCTCCTGTCAACCCCAGATTCGCTTTAGAAGAAGTGGTAAGTTCTTTAAGAACCATATCTTTCCAATCGATATCAGGATAACGGGGAGAAGATCCGGCAGAAGCAATATCAGTATCTGAATATTTTGCCGGAAGGCCATCATTTAATGCCGCCTGGTTATACAACGACATGTATTGGGCTGCATGTAACACCTCCATGGTATTTTCAGGGGTTTGTATTCCGGACTGAATACTTACATTCATTTGACCTTTTTGAACCTTACCCCTTTTGGTCGTGATCAGAATGGCTCCGTCGGCACCTTTCATGCCATACAATGCAAGCGCCGATGCATCCTTTAAAAGCGTTACAG
>SKYG01000043.1 GCA_007128045.1 Bacteroidales bacterium
AAACATCTGCGTACAAATCAGATTAGCGTCATAACGGGGGTAAGGCGTTCAGGTAAATCAATACTGACCCTGCAAATTGCCGATCATTATGATGCATTCCATTTTGTCAGTTTCGATGATGAACGTCTCATCAGCTTTGTGGTAGGTGACTTTAATGACATGCTCATTGAATTGAAGAAGACAGGTAACGCGCAAACTATCGTATTGGATGAGGTACAGCTTGTGGAAGGCTGGGAACGCTTTGTACGTCGATTAAACGATGAAGGGTATAAAGTAATCGTAACCGGCAGCAATGCACGCATGCTCAGTTCAGAACTGGCAACACATCTGACAGGCAGATACCTGAAAACAGAATTGTTTCCGCTTTCCTATGCAGAGTACCTTGATTTTTGCAATATTGATGTCTCAGACAAATCAAGCGAAACCAAGGCACGTATGTTGGTTGCATTTGATCATTATTTACAGCACGGAGGTTTCCCGGAATATGTAAAAACGGATATCCTTGAGGTGCTGCAGCGCATCTATGATGATATCTTGTACCGCGACCTGATCGTGCGGTTTGGCATAAGGAATGTATCAGGGTTTAAAAACCTGGCACAATACCTGTTCACCAACTTCACCTCTGAGTCAGGTTACCTGCCACTGGCCAATATGCTTGGGTTCAGCAGCGCCACCAGTGTCAGGGATTACATCAGCATCCTACAGGAAGGCTACCTGATCTTTGAGGTGAACCAGTACGATCATTCACTGAAAAAGCAATATCAGACCAATCGCAAAACCTATGTCATTGATAACGGACTGAGAAATGCGGTTTCGTTCAGAACCTCTGCAGATAATGGTCGTCTGCTTGAGAATGCTGTATTTCTGGAATTAAGAAGAAGGGGTTGCGATACCTGGTATTATCGTTCACGCAACAACCTGGAAACAGATTTTCTTGTTCAGGCAGATAAACAGGAATTGTACCAGGTTTGTTATGATATGCAAAATCCTCAAACACGCAAAAGGGAACTGGCCTCATTGAGTGCCTGTATGCGCGAACTCCATGTTGCCAAGGGGGTTGTTCTTACCAAAAACGAGGAAGAAACCATTTCTGTTGCAGAAGGAACGATAGAGGTGATTCCTTCCTGGAAATGGATGATTGGGTCGCCAACCCTAAAACATCGTTGATTTTGTGTCGCATGGTGAATGACTCAGTGTGGGGATTTGACAATCGTTGTAGATACGCACGGCCGTGCGTCTCTAAGGGTGGTGAACCCGCAGGCTGGTGGCAACCCCGCGCCACGGGTGGTGAACCCGCACGTTGGTAGAAATCCTGTACCACGGGTGGTGAACCTGTTCCCTGTTTACCGTTCACCGTTCCCCGCACACGAGGTAATGC
The DNA here is from genome assembly GCA_007128045.1 of Bacteroidales bacterium. Lineage (GTDB taxonomy): Bacteria > Bacteroidota > Bacteroidia > Bacteroidales > UBA7960 > SKYG01. Next base: position 1,379 of record SKYG01000043.1, read on the forward strand.
TGTTTTGAATAAATTGCATATAGAATAACACAATTCATGCGAATAAATGCATATAATATTATACAAATAATTAAAATAATTACCTATATAATATAACAAATGTAGATTTATATGCTACATTTGCAATAAACTACGAATACTGGTAAATGTTTGTCAGAAAAATCATCAATAACCTGAAAGCATGGAAGGACTCTCCATACCGTAAGCCCCTTGTCTTGCGCGGAGCAAGGCAGGTGGGTAAAACCACGGTTATTGACCAGTTTGCAAAAGAATTTAACCAGTATGTATATCTGAATCTGGAGAAACGGGAGGACAAAGCCATTTTTGAGAAGAAGAAAACCAACCAGGAAGTCATTGATGCTCTTTTTTTCATGAAGGACAAGCTACAGCATATTGTCAATACCCTGATTTTTATTGATGAGATTCAGGAGTTATCGGATGCGATTTCTTTTCTGCGCTATTTCCATGAAGATTATCCGCAATACCATGTTGTTGCAGCAGGTTCATTGCTTGAGGCGGTATTTGATACCACTGTCAACTTTCCGGTAGGACGCGTCGATTACATGGACCTGTACCCGTTTTCGTTCGAAGAATTTCTGATGGCCTGTGATGAACAGCAGGCATTGGAGCAATACCATCATGTTCCTGTGGCTGATTACGCACATGAAAAGCTGTTGCGTCTGTTTCATACCTACACGCTAATTGGTGGCATGCCGGAAGCAGTAGGGCGTTACGTGGAATTGCGCGACATGGTTGCATTGAAGCCAGTGTACGAATCGTTATTGATTGGTTACATTGATGATGTTGAGAAGTATGCCCGCAACCCAACACAAGCCCATATCATGCGCCATGCCATACCGGCTTGTTTCAGAGAAGCCGGATTGCGCATTAAATTTCATGGTTTTGGTGCGTCTGTGTATGGTTCACGCGAAATGGGTGAAGCAATGAGAACATTGGTAAAAGCCAGACTGATATACCTGGTCTATCCCACTACCCAGACCAGCCTTCCATATAACCCTGACAGGAAAAAATCACCTCGACTACAGGTCGTGGATACCGGTCTGGTGAATTATTATGCCGGTGTGCAGAAAGAAGTATTTTCTTCGCATGATCTGACCGATGTGTATAACGGAAGAATTATCGAACATGTGGTCGGTCAGGAGATGATAGCCAATAAAGAAAGTATGCTGTCAGAGGTTCTTTTTTGGGTGCGTGAGAAAGAAGGCACCACATCAGAGCTGGACTTTCTGTTTCTGACTGATGGTGCTGCTTTTCCTGTGGAAGTAAAATCAGGGAAATCAGGAAAATTGAGATCATTGAATCAATATATTGACCGTTCGGTAACACAACTTGCTTTTCGGTTATATGCCGGTAAATTTCAGATAGATTCACTGAAAACATTGAAGGGTACGCCGTTTACACTCGTCAATTTGCCATATTACCTGGCCGGTAACCTGAAAAAATATATCAATCCTTAGAGACGCACGGCCGTGCGTCTCCGGAAGACAGTGCGTCTCTACGGGTGGTGACCCCGCACGTCGGTGGCGATCCCGCACCCCGGGTGGTGAACCTGCACAACGGTGGAAACCCCAACCCATGGGTGGGTGAAACACAAGGCCGGTGTATCCGTTCACCGTTCCCTGTTGACCGGTACAGAAAAAACATTATAATGTGTATTATATCATACAAAAAAGCTATATTTGCCTGAAATAACAATTATTATTGCTACATATGATTTTATTTCCCAAAACAGAAAGAATTCTTGCATCACTTGGTGAGAACATCAAGCTGGCGCGCCTGCGTCGGAGGCTAACCACCACACAAGTAAGTGAACGGGCAGGTATTTCACGGTCAACGCTGGGTGCGATTGAAAAGGGTCAGGCGGGCGTGTCATTGGGTATGTATGCACAGGTGCTGCATGTTTTGGGACTGGAAAAGGATCTGCTGGCGGTGGCTAGCGATGATGTGCTTGGCAAAAAGCTTCAGGATGCCGGACTCCTGGTGAAGAAAAGGGCGCCCAAACGAAAAAAGGATCATGAACAACCTTAACAAGGAAATACTTGTTTATGCTGACTGGCAAGGCTTGAACCTATAATTCTGAGTTATGAAACAACACCTTAGTCTCCTGGCTCCTGATGTAGATCACCTGATCCATGTTGCCAGGCACTACAACACCCAAAAAGACAGTCCGCTGTCGCAAAAAGCACATGCGCTTGTGCTGGAACTGAAAAAGCTAAAAGTACAAGGGGATGATGACTTCAGGAGCTTATATATAGAGGCCGGCAGGGGTGATATCACAGACTATGGAATTTATGAGGAGTTCCTGGAAGAGGGGATGGTCGGTAATTATGACGATTTTGTTGATTTATGGACATATGACTACCCTGAAGAAACCAAATGGTATAAGCTGGTTTTCATTGAATATGCAGGCGTGTATTACATATCTGTTGATGGCGATCTGATCATGCAGTTTCAAGCCGGCGATATACAAAATGATCAGGATGCCGCGCATAACCATGATGAATTGTGCGATTGGCTCTGCTTGAAAGTGAATGATGCGGTGGAAAGACTATCAGCTGATGCCAGTGCATACAACACTTATATTGAAAAAAAACTTTCGTTCAGGAAGCGTCTTGGCCGGATTCGCAGAATGGATTACTGGGCGATCAATGCAGATGAGGAAAACTACTTCCGTTCTGGTTTTACAAACGAAGACATCCTGCGCTTCAAAGAGATAGCTGTATCTGCTGATCGGAGCAATAGAGGTAACAGGCTGAAAAGGATGCATGCCGGCGATTTCTTTACCTATTGCAGGGTATGCTATGAAGCCAACGATTATTTTGCGCAAAAGAAGAAACCGGAAAGTGCGAGGGAGATGTACCTTGCCATGGCCGATGGCCGCGATTGCGGATTGAGGAACATCGACCTGGAATCGGACGAGGATTTTCTTCGGTGGTACCAGCAAGAAAGCCATTGCGGCGGACATCCATGGGAGATCTGCCGCGGTGGAAATTCAACACATATTTCGCTGTATGTTGTCAGGGAGCAAGACGAGTGGATGCTGGTTCTGGCCGGAAGCAGCAGGGCACGGGCAGTCGAAACCATCAAAATGGCACTGGCATTGCACAAACACAATGTCCCCTTCAGCCTCAGAGACGCTTCAGCGCTCTATGACATGCTTACAGGTACAGATTGTATTGGCATTGTTCCTGAATACATCACGCCACGTTACTGTCACTCACTCTTCCCAAAGGAAGACAGGATCATTGATTTTATGAACCTGTATGCTGAGGATGAAAAGGAAATCATTTCAAAAGCCAATTGGTACCCGGTACTCAGGATCGAATTGGATGAATAAGGGCAGGTGACCCTGTAGAGACGCACGGCCGTGCGTCTCTACAGGTGGTGACCCCGCACGATGGTGTTGAACCCGGGCCACGGGTGGTGACCCCGCACGATGGTGGTGATGTTTAATCAAAACAATAGAAAAAATCAAAATAATCTCACTATATTGAGAATAAATAATAAATTTGACTCAGTGTGTTGAAAATAATACTGAGAAATCCGTACAATGGCATCAGTTGACTTCCAAAATATTCTGCTCGAACAGCGTGAAGAGATTGCTCTGATTGACAAAAGCATTCCTTTGCAAAGGGAAAAAGCAAACGAAATAGACCTGGGCAGCAATCTCGCACAGGTTATTACTGGCATCAGGCGGTGCGGCAAATCTACCCTTGCTCACATGATGCTTGCCGGTAAGGATTATGCGTATGTCAATTTTGACGACGAAAGGCTGATGAGCATAAGTGTGAACCATCTAAATGACTTACTGGAAGCCACATATATCGTATATGGCCAGTTTGATTATCTGTTTCTTGACGAAATCCAGAATATAGAAGGCTGGCATTTGTTTGTGAACAGATTGTTGCGGAAAAAGATCAAAATCGTACTTACCGGTTCCAACTCGAAGTTGCTGAGCCGCGAGATGGCAACTCATCTTACAGGTCGATACAAAAACATTGAACTTTTTCCCTATTCATTTTCTGAGTTCATGCGAGCTAAAAATTATGAAATCAACAAGCCAGATACGGCAAGAGAAAAGGGGCTTGCGCTTCATTATTTTGAAATGTATCTTTACGCAGGTGGCATGCCCGAGGTTGTGCATGGTGAAGAAAAAAACCCATATATCCGCAGCTTATTTGAGGCCATTGTTACGCGGGATGTTTTTTATCGTTACGAAATCAGGCATACACGCGCATTCCGCGAAATGGCTCTGTGGCTTACCGGCAATTTTTCCAGAGAGATAAGCTATAACCGGCTGAAAAACATCTTTGGGCTGGGCAGTGAAAATACGGTAAAAAATTATCTGTCGTACCTCGAAGAGGCCTGGCTGTTTGTTACGCTTCAGAAGTTTTCCTACAAGAAACAAGAAAGTCTGAGGTACCGTAAACTATACCTCGCTGATACTTCTTTTGCCTCGCTTTCAGGCGAAAGCGCCTCACCCGACCGGGGTAGGCTTTTGGAGAACATCGTGTTCCTGCATCTGATGAGGCGCCGTCTTAGCGGGCAATATGAAATTTTCTACTACAAAGATAATATTGAGGTTGATTTTGTTATTTACAGTCATCGAAAGGTTATCGAGCTCATTCAGGTAGCGCTTTCGCTTGATGATCAGAAAACGCTCAGTCGCGAAACCAGGGCCTTGATGACAGCAAACGATGCGTTGCATGCAGGCAAACTCACCATCGTCACATTAAATCACAAAGAAAATATTACTGCAGGAGAGATTTCCATTCATGCAGTCCCCATTACCGAATGGTTGTTGGACACATAAGGCAAATTAATGTAGAGACGCACGGCTGTGCGTCTCAGGAAGGCCGTGCGTCTCTAAGGGTGGTGACCCCGCACGCCGGTGGCAACCCCGTGCCACGGTTGGTGACCCGGCACGTAGGTGGCAACCCCACGCCGCGGGTGGGGGCGTATGCAATACGCCCCTACCGTTTCGCATTTTTTTACGTATATTTGTATAATATATTATCTAATAAACCCAGTAATATCAATTAATGGATAAAATATTGGCTGATAATGATTTCGTTCTGGATGCATTTAACCCTTACGCCATTGCCAAAGGGATTGCCCAGCGTATGAAAGCAAAGCGGCTGGCAATGAAACTTACGCAGCAGGCTTTGGCAAAGCGGTCGGGGGTAAGCCTGGGTTCGCTAAAACGATTTGAAAATAAGTATGAGATTTCCCTGAAACACTTGTTGCAGCTGGCGGTGATTCTCGATGCCACGGAAGCGTTTGCCAGCTTGTTTCCCGCTGCGCAATTCAACAGCATCGAAGAGGTATTAAAGGCCACCAAATCTAAAAAACCACAACGAGGAAGTAAGAATGCCTGAAGAAGTAACATTGATTCGTGTTTTTTACGGCAAAAGCCTGGTTGGTAAGCTTGCCCTGGGTCCTGACAGGCGATCTGTATTTGAATATGATGATCAATGGCTACAATCAGGTTTCTCCATTTCGCCCTTTTATTTGCCTTTGAAGGCAGGGTTGTCAACAGCCCGACCAACCCCTTTCGAGGGGATGTTCGGTGTTTTTTATGACAGCCTTCCCGATGGATGGGGCAAATTATTGATG
>SKYG01000214.1 GCA_007128045.1 Bacteroidales bacterium
GACCTTCGACTGTTCGACTGTTCGACCTTAGATATTCACGGGCGAAAGATTTTTCGCCCCTACATGGTTGTCATTCGACCTTCAGACTTTTCGACCTTCAGACCTTCAGACTTCTTTTTCTCACACCGGTTGCCTATCCGGAAATGAGATATAATCCAATGCTTGCATCATACGATCCCTGAACCTGAAAAACTCGTCATGAAATTCCTCCGGGAGGGGATCGGCACTCGGAAATTCTTCACGCAGGTGATCCACTTGTTGTCCATTTTTCCAGAACCGGAAACATACATGTGGACCGGTGGCCAAACCGGTACTGCCCACATACCCTATCACCTGACCCTGCTTCACATACACTCCAGGCCGTATACCGGCAGCAAACCGCGACATGTGCAGGTATTGGGTTTCATACACTGAGTTATGTCTTATCCTTACATAATTTCCATTCCCGGAAGTATAGGCTGTTTGTGTAACCCTGCCGTCGCCAACAGCCAGTATGGGCGTACCATGAGGTGCCGCATAGTCAGTTCCATAGTGTGGCCTGCGTTGGTTTAAAATGGGATGCAACCTGCTGTGAGAGTACCGTGAGGAGATACGGAAGAACTCCAATGGTGCTTTTAAAAACACCTTTCTCAGACTTTCACCTTCCTGATTGAAAAAGCCGTGAATGGTATCCTGCTCAAAACGAAAACCATGGATATCCCTTCCCTGGTGAACAAAATATATAGCATCAATACTTGACACGCCCACCGACCGGTCGCCAACAAAGCTTTCCTCGTAGATCACCTTAAACCTGTCACCTTTCTGGATTCGGTAAAAGTCGACCTCCCAGGCCAACACCTCAGACATCCTGATGGCTAACTCAGGGTTGATGTTGTTGGCCGACATGGTATTCCATAATGAGGAATGAATGATCCCGGCAGCCGATCTGGTCATGACGGTAACTTCCTTCTCAAGCCGTTCCATCTGTAGTTCATCGGAAAAACCTATCCTAACAAACTCCCTATGAGATATCTCGTATATAAAGTACTCCAGCGAGGAAATGCTATCCTGCGAATAATAGCCATGATATGGCTGTCCGGCACGAAGATGCCTGGGATCAAATATATCGCGCAATGAACGGGCAATGACATCAATATCAAGGGCACTCAGGTCGAACCCGGAAAGAATATGTGACAGTGTCTGTCTTGAACCAACAACACCCGACCTCACCCGGTATTGACCCTCAGGTATTCCAAATTCGTCATTTGGCACAACCACTTCCTCATAAGATGCAGCCTCAGTCTCTGTATGTTTATCCGGATAGTACAATAAAAGCAGGTATCCCGTAATGAGCACCGAAATGACAATTGCAGTAATTATCCAATGAATATAACTAAACTTGAATTGTATTTGTTTCATTCTGAAAGATCAGTTTCAATTATAAGACTTAGTGCGTCTCAAAAATAAACATTCCTGATGAGATGAGTGTAATAATATAGAAAGTGCCGAAAAGAATAAAGAAAGATATCAGGGTAAACCCTGCAATGTGCTTCTGCGGCACTGAAGCCAATGCACTGACACCCAAAGAAAACAAATACACGGTATATAGGAGGCCGGCAATGCTGATGGCTTGTCCATACTCCACCCAGGCAGCTATGGGCTGAGCAATCAGAAAAGGCGTATAGGCTAAAACCACAAGCAAAAGGATCGTGTCGAACGAAGGAGTCGACCCAAATCGCGGTGCCAGTTTGAAGATAAGCTGTGCACCCAGAACCATGGCAATAGAATATGCCACCATGTTTACAACAAACAACAATAGAGCAAGCGGAATGCCTAACATTATATGCAAACCCTCCTTAATAGCCTCATAACGCCTCAGGCCAATGACGGTACGACCCAATGAACCGACCATAATCAAAGGAACACCATAAAAGATAAAAAAGCTTTTGGCACTGAAGGAGTTGTCAGACAGTGCATTGAAAGCTGCCGTAGGACGGCTGAAAATATTTAGGAAGATTCTAAGCATCATTTTTACGGATAAGGGTTTCTAAAAATACATAAATTCATGTATATTGCACAGAAAAATGCATTTATGGCCTGGGAGCAGTGGGTACGCGCCTATGAAAACTACCTGAAGCTGGAACGCTCTCTTTCAGTCAATTCCATCTATGCCTACACCTCAGATATTTCCAAATTAATTGATTTTCTGGAACATCACCAATACACCATCCAACCAGAGTCGATCACAAAACACCATCTGGCAGAGTTCAATGCCTGGATAGGCACTTCCGGAATGAATGCAAGAAGCCAGGCAAGGATCATCTCCGGCATCAGGTCATTCTTTCAATTCTTGCTCATGGAAGAACTCATTGCGTTTAACCCGGCTAAAGATATGAATTCACCTCGACTCAGCCGCAAACTTCCCGAGGTACTGTCTCTTGCTGAAATTGATAAGATGATACAGGCTATCGATATGAGTGCTGCAGAAGGACAGCGAAACAGAGCCATCATAGAGACCTTGTACGGATGCGGACTGCGTGTTTCAGAACTGGTGAACTTAAAAATATCTGACATACAAACACAGGCTGAGTTTATTCGCGTAACCGGGAAAGGTAACAAACAACGACTGGTGCCTGTCGGACAACAAGCACTAAAACATATACAGCTATATATAGCGACAACCAGAAAGACATTGCCCGCCAGAAAAGGATATGAAGACACCCTCTTCCTGAACCGGTTCGGTCGTCAACTAAGTCGTGAGATGACCTTCAACATTATCAAAGCTCTGTCAAAAGCGGCAGGAATAAAAAAGAACGTCAGCCCGCATACATTGCGACATAGCTTTGCCACACACCTGATGGAGGGAGGGGCCGACCTGAGAGCCATACAGGAAATGTTGGGCCACGAGTCTATAACAACAACCGAAATATATACACACCTTGACAGAGAATACCTGAGGGAAAACCTGCTGATGTTCCATCCAAGGTCAGGCAAAAAAAAGAACCCCAGGATATAAGGTTGTTATGAAAAAAAAGCCACAAACTATAATGACAATAAGAGTAATCCTACCTGTTCTTTTGTTGCTGAACCCCTGCTGGTATGTCAGGTCTTTAGAAGCATATCAAACCGGCACACAAATAGGCTTGTCAGTGGTGGAACTTTATGATTTCGGAGAAGTATATACCGGGATGCACTCCGATGTGCAGTTTTATGATGTGTCTGCGCACGGCCTTACAAACAACCTGGTAATCGAAGCCCCGGCACCCTTCCGGATATCACTCAACTGTTATGCTGATTTTGACCAAACCATCACCCTGCAACATATATCAGGAACAGTAGCTACAACACGTATATTTGTGAGGTTCTTCCCGCAAAGCACCGGCAAGACGGAAACGACAATAAGCCACAACAGTGATGGCCTTCCAGACAAGACGGTTACCGTATCTGCAACAGGAGTCGAAAGCCTTATTCCACACGACTATTACCACACAGCCACTGGAGGTGGCAGCCGCCTGAAACGCCAACTGCATGAAATTATCACCAACCATCAAATCCAGACATACGGAAGCCTCTGGCACCATTTCAAATCAACAGATGCCAGCTTTTCCGGCCATGTCTGGGACATATACTCAGATACCCCTTGCGAACCACCACCTTACATCTATACTTTCGGAGAAGACCAGGATCCGGGAACAGGAGGAGGTAACGAAGGAGAGTATTTTAACCGGGAACATACCATGCCCAGATCATGGTTCGGGGGTGCTATTGACCCTATGAATACTGACCTTTACCATATATATCCTGTAGATAAGTGGGTTAACGCCTTACGTGATAATTATCCGTTCGGAGAGGTCCGCTCTCCCTCAAAAGTCACCCTCAATGGTGGTAAACTGGGCAACAACGCCAGACCCGGCTATACTGGAATTGTCTTCGAACCAATAGATGCCTACAAAGGAGACCTGGCAAGATCATTCTTTTACATGGTCACACGCTATCAGGATCAGATTGAAAGCTGGACTTACAGCCAGGAAGGAATGGCAATGCTCAACAACACTAAATATCCCGGATACGAAAAATGGGCTCTTGAAATGTTGCTGGAATGGCATGAACTCGACCCGGTAAGCCAAAAAGAAATCAACAGGAATAATGCCGTACACCAGATACAAGGCAATAGAAATCCCTTTGTCGACTACCCTGAATTTGTTCAAAGAATCTGGGCAGATACCACCACCAACATATCATATGCCAACCATCATAACACATTTACCCTGTATCCTAATCCAACCCAAAACCACCTCACTATAAACGGACCTGCCCAATATATCAATTTAACCCTGATCTCCATGCATGGGAATACCATCTATTCTCATACCAAAGCAAAAACCGGAACCAAATTTATCCTGCCATCACTTACCCCCGGCCCCTATATTGTCAGAATTGAATCTGATGTCTCTATCCATCATCTTATAACGATCATAAAACCGTAATCACCCACTTTAATCTCATAGAATGCCCCATGAAAGTATCTCTATTCAGCCATCCTATGTCTTTATAAAATGATAGCTACATATTGTTTTTTATTGGCAGTGTGATGAATTATTCCGGAAAATGTGTACTTTTGCTTTTAATACATCTATATATATACAGAGAAACTATGGGTACCTTCTCGCAAACAGTAGTCAAAAGATATAATGACCTTTCGAAAGAAGACTGTTGCCTGTCATGTGGCAAAGCCTTGTCTTTTGCCAACGTACAGGCAGGCGAGACATGCGTTGATCTGGGCAGCGGGCAAGGTCATGACGTATTGCGTATGGCTATCCTTGCCGGCGATTCAGGTTTTTCTTATGGGATAGATATTTCAGAGGGTATGATAGAAACTGCCCGTAACAATGCATCTAAATTACAACTAAAGAATGTGTCGTTTATCCGCTCCCCGCTGGAATCTTTGACTTTAGAAAACAACATCACCGATGTGGTAATCTCCAATTGCACCATCAACCATTCATTGGATCAGGCAAAGGTTTGGCGGGAAATAGCCAGAATTCTGAAACCCGGAGGCAGGTTCGTGGTAAGTGATATCTATGCCCTCGAACAGGTACCTGACGAATTTGCCAGCGACCCGAAAGCAGTATCCGAATGCTGGGCAGGCGCAGTGGTAAAAGACATGTATATCAAACATATCCTGGATGCTGGCATGGAACATCTGGAGATGCTTGAAGAATCCTTACCTTATGAAAAAGGAAAGATACGTGTAGCCAGTTTTACCATCAGCGGACAAAAGATCTCAAACAAATAATATCCTTTAATCAAATTATAAAAAAATGAAATGTCCACTTCAGTATCTTTGACGCACCTGCGTATGACTATAGACTCTGAGCACTTCCCAGAATTTTTGACATTTCGACTTTTAGACTTTCATACATTTTGACAAAATTTATACATATGAAATCCCTAGTAAAAAAAGAAAAGAAGCAAGACAAGAAAGAAAACCAGAAGCAGGCACAATGCTGCGCCAAAACCAGTTCGCTGCGACCCGGATGCCATGACTAACTCTCCTGGCAACATACAGCTTTCCAGGTATAATATCATCTCCCGGTCAAAAGACGGCAATTCTTACATTCTTGTCAACCTGCTATCCGGTCAGGCAGATATTCTCTCTGTCCGTGAATACAATGAATTATTGGCACTTAAAGGGCCAAATGCAGATGTATTTATCAGGAAAGGTTACCTGACTGACCCTGAAGAAGAGCTAACCAGGTTCCGCCTGAGTTATATCGACTTTCTTGAAAGCAGGGGGCAAGAAGAGGTACAAGTTTTTTTCGTACCAACATATGCTTGCAACTTCAACTGTAGCTATTGCTATCAGTCAGAGTACCCATCTACCCCTGGCATTCCTGACCCAAAGGTCATAGATGGTTTTTTTGGTTTTCTGGAATCACAATTCGAAGGAAGGAAAAAATACATCACGCTCTTCGGAGGTGAGCCGCTGCTACCTGGCTTAGCTTATAAGCAAGCTATTGGTGACTTCATGAAACGATGTGGAGAGACACAAAATGAGCTGGCCATCGTGACCAATGGGTACTATCTTGATTCATATATGAAGTATATGTTGCAGGCCCCCATCCGGGAGATACAGATCACCTTAGATGGCACCGCTGATGTACATAATGCCCGGCGGCCTCACAAAGGAGGAAAACCAAGCTTCCACAGGATAAGCGACAACCTGGATGCCTGCCTGCAGCAAGGATTTACGGTAAACCTCAGGGTGGTGCTCGACAGAGAAAATATGTTTAACCTGCCTGAGCTGGCACAGTATGCCAATGACAAGGGATGGACAGGCCATCCTAATTTTAAAACACAACTTGGTCGCAATTACGAACTCCACCACTGCCAGACAGGCAACCAGACGTTGTATTCAAGGCTAGAACTATATCAGGACCTCCATAATATAATACAAAAGCACCCTGAAGTTCTCGAATTCCATAAGCCTGCCTTCTCCATCATGCGTTTTCTTAGCGACAACGGACACCTGCCAAACCCCTTGTATGATGATTGCCCGGCATGTAAGTCAGAATGGGCGCTTGATTACACAGGAAGAATTTATCCCTGCACAGCCACAGTAGGAAAACCTGGCGAAGAGATCGGCCAGTATTATCCGCAATTGCATGTCAACACAGCAACCATTAAGGAATGGCAGTCGCGTGATATTACCACAATTAAAGAATGTCGAGACTGCCATATACAATTGGCATGTGGCGGGGGCTGTGGTTCACTGGCAAAAAACAAGCATGGCAACATTTTGTCGCCCGATTGCAGACCCGTAGCAGAACTGATCCAACTAGGCACTTCAGTATACTTTTAAAGACCTGCCATCCCATATAGTGCCGTATACGTGCTTTTTTTGTTAATTTTGCTGCGATGAGTAATTCAAAGCCTGTTTTCTCTATACCCAATATGTGGCGCTGCCTGCTGATGGTAATGTGCTTAATGCATATAACCGGATGCCAGGAGAGCA
>SKYG01000303.1 GCA_007128045.1 Bacteroidales bacterium
AGTTATAACCTCTGTGAAGCAGATACTAGTTATTCAGGGCGACGGCGACTATGATGCCGCTGCCAGCCTCATACGTGATGATGGCTTTATGGTAAGCCATTTGCAAGCCGACCTCGACCGGGTTAATGAAGCAAATATCCCCGTTGATATAGTATTTATTCAGGGCAGGGACGTGTTGGGTTTGTAACTATTGTTGATGTGTTGATCCGTTGATTTGTTGATAGGTTTAATGTTTATGGTTTAAGGTTTAATGAAAACCAGAATATTTTGTCAGCAGGCCAATAATGGTTTTTTGCCGTAAGGACAGGACTCGTTCTGATCTTGACCTGGCATGTCCTTGCTAAAGCAGGTTAGTAATAAATGTGTACAGGCAAATAAAAAATAAGATGTATTTTTGTATGTTTACTTGCAACTATACATCTATATAACTAAATATGAAACGATTTAAGTATTTGATTTTATTGCTGATGTTGTTGGCCGGGCAGGCAATATGGGCACAACAGGCGGTTGATTTTTCTGAGTCTGCGGTTATAGAAAGGTTGCGACAAGATTTAGAGTACCTTGCATCAGATGAGCTTGAGGGCCGGGAGGCAGGCACTGAAGGGGAGTTGAAAGCAGCGCTTTTTTTAAAACAACGCATGCAGGAAATTGGCCTGAAGCCTGTTTTTGGATCTTCATACTTTCAGGAATTTGATTTTTCCGGCTCCTGGGAGTGGGATGAGGATAACTCGCTTACAATAGGAGGTAATGGTTTTGAACATGGCGACGATTTCTTTACCCTTCCCGGGTCTGTCAACGCCACGGTAAGTGCTGCTGTAATTGATGTAGGATACGGACTGCATGGAGTTGCCGGTTTTGATGATTATGGGGGCCTTTCAGACATAGAAGGCAAGATCTTCTTGATGGAATACTATGTGTCTCCTGAGATGAATGCAGCATCCGGGCTAAGCTCGCGGGAACAGCTCGAGAACAAATTGGCCGTCGCAGAAGAGAAGGGAGCTGCCGCCGTGATGTTTAAGAATTCGCACAGCTCGATGAGTGATCCCAGGGTGAACCTGCGGGTAAGTTCGGAGGCCCTTAACATACCGGTGCTGTTTGTTAAAGGAGAGGTTGCATCAGCACTTGAAGCACATGCAGGTCAGGAAATAACTCTTACTACCTCCATCAACCGGCCAGCTTTACAGTCGCTCAACGTTGCAGGCTATATCGACAACCAGGCTGAAACTACGGTGGTCATTGGCGGACATTATGATCATTTGGGGTATGGCGGACGGTCCTCGCGCAGTCCGGATGAGCGCCTGATACATTATGGTGCCGATGACAATGCCAGCGGCACGGCAGGCGTGCTGGAGGCTGCCCTGTACTTTTCCAACAGCACCCTGACCAACAACAATTACCTGTTTATCGCCTTTGGTGCCGAAGAAAAAGGACTGGTTGGCAGCAGGCATTTTACCACCAGCGACGACTATGACATGAGCAGGGTGAACTATATGTTCAACCTTGACATGATCGGGCGGTTGACCGACAACCGGTTAACTATGATAGGAACAGGTTCTTCTCCATCTTGGGATGGACTGATAGACAGGTTGGCCCCTGAGCATTTAGAGGTCAGAAAAAGTCCCGGTGGACTCGGAGGGTCGGACCACGCACCTTTTTATATGCGCGACATACCGGTGATCTTCTTTTTTACCGGTACCCATGTGGATTATCACAGGCCGAGTGACACGCCTGATAAGATTAATTACGAGGGCTCCTATCAGATCTTATCCCTGATGTATAGTATGGCTGGTGAGCTGGATGGGATGGAGCGTTTGGCCTTTTCAAAGGCTCCGGTTGCTGACAATCAGCAGCGTCGTATGGAAGGGCCTACACTTGGCCTGATGCCTGACCACACGTTTGACGGTGAAGGCTTAAAGGTGCAGGCTGTCATTGAGAACAGGCCGGCACAGCAGGCTGGATTGAAAGACGGCGACGTGATCATCCGGATTAATGATAAAGAGATCAGAGAGATACAAACATATATGGAAGCCCTGGGAACATTGCAACGCGGCAATAAAGCCAATGTGGTGGTGAAAAGAGGGGAGGAGGAAGTGTCGCTGCAGGTGCAGCTTTAAAAAACCCGAAACAGAGCGCTGAGAAAACCGCAACCCTCGGTCTGCAGGGGATCTCTCGCTGCGCTCGAGATGACAGGGTGCTATGAAGCCCGCAACTCACAATCACCTCACAACAATTCATAATTCAACATTCACAATTCACAATCACCTCACAACAATTCAACATTCACAATTCACAATTCAACATTCACAATTCAACATTCACAATTCACAACACCCTATGACCCTTGAAGACCGTCCAAAGATCGCTGTAATTGGCTCAGGAAGTTGGGCTACTGCCATTGTAAAGATATTGCTGAACAACTCAAAGCGTGTAGGCTGGTGGATCAGGGAAGCTGAGATTGCCAGCCATATACAGGAATACCGGCATAACCCCACATACCTCAGGTCTGTTGAGTTTGATCCGGGGCGATTGGATATTTCCGGTGATTTGAGCCTGGTGATCAAAAAGGCTGATGTAATTATTTTTTGCATCCCTGCCGCTTTTTTGCATGGGTCTATACAGTCCTTGTCGTCTGCTATGTTATCCAACAAGCTTATTGTCAGTGCTATAAAGGGTATTGTTCCGGAGCAGAATGCCATTATTGCCGATTACTTTGAGCAGCAGTTTGGTATTGGTCTTGATCGTTTTGTGGTGGTGAGCGGCCCAAGTCATGCAGAAGAGGTGGCGCAGGAAAAACTCACTTTTCTGACGGTCGCATCTTTGGTACAGGATCATGCCATGGTGGTTTCCAACCTGTTTAACTGCCGGTTTATCAATACCATTTTATCCGACGATATTTACGGGACGGAATATACTCCGGTATTAAAGAATATTTTTGCCATTGCCAGTGGCATTTGCCTTGGTCTGGGTTACGGCGATAATTTTCAGGCGGTGCTGGTCAGCAATGCGGTGCAGGAGATCAAGCGTTTTCTTGACGCGGTGCATCCTATTGACCGTGACATCAACAGCTCAGTGTATCTGGGCGATCTGTTGGTAACCTGCTACAGTCAGTTTAGCCGGAATCGCACTTTTGGCAATATGATTGGGAAGGGGTACAGCGTTAAATCGGCACAACTGGAGATGAACATGGTGGCAGAGGGCTATTACGCCGTTAAATGCATCAAGGAGATGAATGCAGACTATGGGGTGTATATGCCGATTCTTGACGCTGTTTTCAGTATTCTGTATGAGAACAAGACCCCTTTAAGTGAGATCAGGGCGCTGACTGCGAAGCTGGTGTGATTGTTACACTAAAAAAATTGTACATTCTGTGGATCCTGCCTCACGTCATACAATCGCAATATTTCAATTTTTTCTTTCTTTAACCTGTAATATATTACATTTTGTTTGGTGAGGACGCATTTTCTAATACCATGGTCAGCATTGAGAAGTGGAAATTGCTCGGGAAATGCTTTTAACAGGGCTATTGTTTCTTCCAGATGATCAATAAATCTATTGGTGGCTTTTTTGCCCCAATGCTTTTCCACATAGATAATTACAGCATCCAAATCAGCAACTGCCTTGGGTGACCAGAATACCGATCTGACCATATCATCTCTTTTTATACTTTTTCAGAACATCTTCACTGGCAATACCCAGTCCTTCGTCCATTTGGTTGATGGCGTCGAAAAGACCATCTTTCTGTTCTTTAGATAATTCCTCCCATTTAGATATATCAATATCTCTGTTTAATGTTTCATGCAAAAGAACGTACACCTTTTTGAGTTGACTCAGGTTCAGTTGATCAATCTGATGTATTATTTTCAACTTAATTTCTGCAGTTCTCATGTAATTTTTCTTTAAAGGTACGTATGCATTTACTAAAATGCAAGAATCATTCCTGCGAACAGTCAAACATGAATGCCCTTGGCCAGTCTTTTGATTAGATGTTTTTTTACCTAAACTCCATCGTCTTCCTGGTGGTGATCTTTTCGCAGTAGTGGCATTTCAAGCGGATATCTTCTTTATCAACCACACTGAACTTTGTGGCGAGCTGTTCGACGTTGGTTACACAGTTGGGGTTGAAGCATTTGACGATGCCGATGATCTGGTCGGGGGTTTCCACGATTTTTTTGGAGATCACTTCGAAGTCGCGGATATCGATAATGGAGGCATGTGGCGCTACAAGGGAGATCTTGTTTAGCTCTTCTGCCTCAAAATTTTTATTGCTCACTTTGATGATGCCTTTGGTGCCAAATATCTTGCTTTCCAGGTTGGTGGCAAACAACACCATGTTGCCAAAGGCTTCCAGCTTCAGGATGCGGATTACCTGAAACACCGCGCTGGCTGGTATATGATCGATTACTGTGCCATTTTCTATGGCCGATACTTTCAGTTCTTTTCTTATTTGTCCCATGATTGGTCGTTTTTAATTTTGTAACCGCAAAGTAACGCGGAGTGATTCGCTGAGGAACGCAGAGTTATCTTTTTAACCGCACAGGTCGCAGAAATTTTCGCAAATTTTCGCAAAGGTTTTTTGCTCTGTGTTCGTCATTGGCAGTCTCTTTATCTGTGTTCCTTTGTGCATAACTTTTGGTTCCTCTGCAGTTACTTTTTTTACGTTCTTTGCGGTAATTTTTTTCTGCGTTCTTTGCGAATAACTTTGCGTTCTTCGCGGTTTTTTTTATTGTATGTTATCGCAGTCCCAGGATCAGGGCCATCAGTGCTTGTCTGACGTATACGCCGTTCAGTGCCTGTTCAAAGTAGTAGGCTTTTTCGCTGGAATCTACCTGTATATCTATTTCATTAACCCTCGGCAATGGGTGCAGTACTTTAAAACTGTCTTTTGTGTTGGCTATCATATCTTTATGTAGGATGTAAGAGTTCTTGATACGCTCAAATTCGAGGGGGTCTGAGAAGCGTTCGCGTTGGATGCGCGTCATATACAGTATATCTGCATGTGAAAAGACCTCATTCATTTCAGTGTATTGGAAGTAGCTGAGATTCTTTTCTTTGATATGCATTTTCACGGAGCTGGGCAGTTTCAGTTCCAATGGGGATATCAGGTGAAATGTGGTGTTGAAGTTGCACATGGCGATAACCAGCGAGTGCACTGTTCGTCCGTACTTCAGGTCGCCGACCAATGCAACATGCAGGTTGTCGAGGGTGCCCTGTGTTTTTTGGATGCTGTAGAGGTCGAGCAGGGTTTGGGTTGGGTGTTGGTTGGCGCCATCACCAGCGTTGATGATGGGTACCGGGGAGATTTCAGAGGCGAAGCGGGCACTCCCTTCTACCGGGTTTCGCATTACGATCAGGTCTGAATAGTTGGCGATGGTCAGGATGGTGTCGCGCAGGGATTCCCCTTTTTTGACGCTCGTATTGGTGGCTTCGGAGAAGCCGATCACCTTACCGCCCAGGCGGTTCACGGCGCTTTCAAAGCTCAGGCGCGTACGTGTTGATGGTTCGAAGAACAAGGAGGCCACCACATAATCCTGGAGTATGGTTTGCACGGGTTTTTTTTCGAACTCCTGTGCAACTTCCAGTATTCTTAGCTGTTCTTCTTTGCTGTAGTCATTGATGGAAACGAGGCTTTTGTTTTTCATTATTCAAAAATTTAACCGCAGAGGTCGCGGAGTTATACGCAGAGATGATATAAGAATGTATTAAAAAAAAGGGGCCGAAGCCCCTTTAAAAAAATTATTTACAGCCACAGCTGGTGTTAGTAAGACCCTTGTTTTTCAAGAAGTCGCAGAGCAAATCGCAGAGGTCGGGCTTTCCTATCTCTTGAAGCTCGTAGGTGATTTTTACAGTGGGTTTGTTAATATTTATGATGCGGTTGATGTCTATGGGTGTGGCAATAACCACCAGGTCGCAGGGTGTATTTTCGATGGTGGCTTCCAGGTCTTTAATCTGCTGTGGGTTATATCCCATAGAAGGGAGTACTGGCCCCAGTTCCGGATAGTGGTCAAAGGTATCTTTCAGCTTGCCAACTGCGTAGGGGCGGGGGTCTACCAGTTCGACAGCGCCGTACTTCTGGGCGGTAATGCTTCCGTAGCTGAATTTGACCTCCCCGTGTGTAACTGTGGGTCCTTCTTCAATGACCAGTACTTTTTTGCCTCTTATCAACTCGGGTTTGTCTACGAAAGTTGGTGAGCAGGCGTCTACCACAGTGGCTTGGGGAACCACTTTGGCCACATTGTTGCGCACCAGTTGAAGGTCTTTCAGGTCGGCACTTTCAATTTTGTTTACCACTACAATATCGGCCATACGCAAGGTGGTTTCACCGGGGTGATATCTCAATTCGTGTCCTGCACGCTGGGGGTCCACCATGGTGATCATCAGGTCGGGCTTAATGAAGGGGAAGTCGTTGTTTCCGCCATCCCACAGGATTACATCACAGTCTTCCTTTTCTACTTCCCGCAGAATTGCCTCATAATCGATACCAGAGTAGATAATGGTATCACGTATCACATGGGGTTCATATTCTTCCATCTCTTCGATGGTGCATTCGTGCTTCTGAAGGTCTTCGATGGTGGCAAAGCGCTGAACGGCTTGCTTTACTAGGTTTCCGTAAGGCATGGGGTGACGGATGGCCACTACTTTTACCCCGTGTGCCTTCAATATGCTTACAATCCTTCTTGATGCTTCACTTTTGCCACCTCCTGTTCTTACAGCCCCTGTGGCTATTACCGGCTTGGTGGATTTAAGCATGGTGGTGTTGGGTCCCAGCAGTTTAAAGTCAGCCCCTGCCGCATTGATCACCGCCGCCAGGCTCATGACCCGGTTGTAGGATATATCGCTGTAGGAAAATGCGCATTCATCCACATGGTGCTTATGAATAAGCTCTGTCAGTGCTTCTTCAGCCATGATGGGAATGCCATCGGGATAAAGCTCCCCTGCGAGTTCTACAGGATATTTTCTGCCATCGATGTCTGGTATCTGTGCGGCAGTGAAGGC
>SKYG01000221.1 GCA_007128045.1 Bacteroidales bacterium
AGCAATGAATACATGAGCATCTTTTAAAACTTTGAGTTTTTCGTCCTTAATCAGTAATCTTGTTCTTTCCTGCCAATAATCTTGACCCATACTACTAGGTCATTAGGATTACTTTCAAAAAATCACGTAAAAATACACAAATAAATAGGAAAAAATTTGTAGCTTTGTACGCCTTAATTATTCAGTAATTTATTATAGAAAACTTGAATATCAACTAGTTAAAGTGAAAAATCCACTTTAATAAGGATATATTAATTTATAACTAAACAATAACATGATGGACAAAAAGAGCAAAATCGTTGATCACTTAACCGAGGCGATCATGAAGAACAAAAAGGTGTATTTTTTTGGAGGTAAGAAAGCAGATGGTGACTCCGGCATGCGCAACCTGCTTGGCGGAAAAGGTGCTAACCTTGCAGAGATGGTTAACCTTGGTGTACCTGTACCTCCCGGGTTCACGATAACCACAGAAGTATGCACGCTGTATAATTCAGTGGGCCGCGATCAGGTTATTGAAGCCATTAAGGCAGAAGTGGAAGAAAATATGCGTAAAGTAGAGAAAGAGATGGGCACGGGTTTCGGTGACAAAGAAAATCCACTCCTCATGTCTGTCAGATCCGGGGCAAGGGCCTCAATGCCTGGCATGATGGATACTGTTTTAAATCTCGGACTAAACGAAGAGACATTGCAAGGGTTGGTAAAAAAGACCGGTAATGAACGTTTTGTATGGGATTCATACCGTCGTTTTGTTCAGATGTACGGTGACGTGGTAATGGGAATGAAGCCCACCAGCAAGGAGGAAGAAGATCCATTCGACGTAATCATGGATCACCTGAAGGAGGAAAAAGGTGCAGCAACCGATCAGGACCTTACCACGGAAGATCTTAAAGAACTCGTAAATCGATTCAAAAAAGCTGTAAAAGAACAAACCGGACAAGACTTCCCTGAAGATCCATGGGAGCAACTATGGGGATCAGCATTGGCTGTCTTCGAATCATGGAATAACCCCCGGGCTACATATTACCGAAAGATGCATAATATTCCCGCTGAGTGGGGAACTGCAGTTAATGTTCAGGCAATGGTTTTTGGCAATATGGGCGACACTTCTGCAACTGGCGTGGCCTTTACACGCGATGCCGCTACAGGCGAAAATATTTTCAATGGTGAATATCTGGTTAATGCACAGGGTGAAGATGTGGTTGCCGGTATCCGTACCCCCAGAGAGATCACCAAAGAAGGTTCTCTTCGTTGGGCTAAACTGCAGAGCGTTTCTGAAGAAGAAAGAAAAGCCAATTATCCTTCACTGGAAGAGATTTTCCCTGAGTTGTACCAGGAGTTGTTTGACCAGCAAAGAAAATTGGAGAGTCATTATCGTGATATGCAAGACCTGGAGTTTACAATTCAGGAGGGAAAATTATGGATGCTGCAAACCCGTAATGGAAAGCGCACAGGACCAGCCATGGTGAAGATTGCTATGGACATGCTCCGTGAAGGTACACTCAATGAAGAGGAGGCCTTATTGCGGGTTGAACCAAACAAATTGGATGAGTTGCTACACCCTGTTTTTGATACAGAAGGTTTGGCCAAGGCAAAAGTTATCGCCAAAGGTCTGCCTGCATCTCCTGGTGCCGCAACCGGCCAGATCGTATTTTTTGCCGATGAAGCAGCCGAATGGGCAGCAAAAGGCAAAAAAGTTGTCCTTGTGCGGGTCGAGACCTCACCTGAAGACCTTAGTGGCATGGATGCTGCCGTAGGTATCCTGACAGCTCGTGGCGGAATGACCTCCCACGCCGCTGTTGTGGCACGTGGTATGGGTAAATGCTGTGTTTCTGGTGCTGGTGCTGCCAAGATCAATTATAAGACAAGGACCATGACTATAGATGGTAAAGTTTTCAAAGAAGGTGACTTTATTTCTCTGAACGGTTCCACTGGCGAAGTTTTTGACGGAAAGATAGATACTATGGACCCTGAAATGAGTGGAGATTTTGCCGAACTGATGGCACTTGCTGAGAAGCACACCCGTATGTATGTCCGCACAAATGCCGACACACCTAAGGATGCCAGAGTCGCTCGTGAATTTGGGGCTAAAGGAATTGGACTGTGCCGTACGGAACATATGTTTTTTGAAGGCGTTCGTATCAAGGCCATGCGTGAAATGATCCTCGCCAATGATGAGGCTGGACGTCGCAAAGCACTCGAGAAACTGCTTCCCATGCAACGTGAAGACTTCGAAGGAATTTTTGAAGCGATGCAAGACCTGCCTGTTACTGTAAGACTTCTGGACCCACCCCTGCATGAGTTCCTTCCCCACGAAGAAGCCAACCAAAAAGAAATGGCCAAGGAAATGGGAATCAGCCCCGAAGAAGTAAAAGCCAAGGTTGACTCATTACATGAATTTAACCCCATGTTAGGACATCGCGGTTGCCGCTTAGGAAATACCTATCCTGAAATTTCCGAGATACAGGCAAGGGCTATTATCGAAGCAGCCTTGAATCTCAAGAAGAAAGGGATTAAAACATTTCCTGAGATTATGATCCCTCTTACAGGTACTTTGGAAGAAATGAAGCTGCAGGAGCAGATTGTTCGCGATGAAGTAGAAAAAGTATTCGAAGAACGCGGTGAACGCATTGAATACCTTGTTGGTACCATGATAGAGATTCCACGTGCTACCCTGATAGCAGATCAGATAGCAGAAAGTGCAGAGTTCTTCTCCTTTGGAACCAATGACCTTACCCAAATGACCTATGGGTACTCACGTGATGATGCCGGAAGTTTCCTTCCAATCTACCTTGAAAAAGGTCTTTTAAAGCATGATCCGTTCCAGGTACTAGACCAGGAAGGTGTCGGACAATTGGTTAAGCTTGCTACTGAACGCGGTCGCAAGGGTCGTCCTGGTCTGAAAATTGGAATATGTGGTGAACATGGTGGCGAACCCAGCTCCGTAGAGTTCTGCAATTCGGTTGGAATGGATTATGTCAGCTGCTCTCCCTTCCGCGTACCTATTGCTCGTTTGGCTGCGGCCCAGGCTGTTGTTAAAGAAGCTCTGGCAAAAAAAGGTGGTGCAGCTTATACTACTGCCTAAAAATTGTTGATTTGTTGATTTGTTGAGTTGTTGATCTGTTGATTTGATTGTAGAAGTAGTTTGACAATCTATTACAATGAACTGATGAGATAACAACATCCAACAGCAATAAAAACAATAAATCTTCATATTGAATAAACAATCCCGTAGCAGAGGCAGGATAATCATCCTGCAGATGCTACGGGATTTTCTTATTCCTGTTTTCCAGATTATAATTCTAAAATTGCATCTATATGATTATCTGTTTATTAATCAGGTGTTCTTAAAAAAACAGGTGTCCCTTCCGGAAAGAATGAATCATGAAAATGCAGGACTTTTTAGACCACAAAGCGGGAACCAGAAAACAGTATTTTCAGGAAAGCGTAAATTTGTTAGAGAAAAGACCTTGGGTCAGTCTGGTTGATATATTGTCTGGCTTTCTCCATCTCCACATACATCAGGATATCATTCTCCACAAAAGGAACTACTTCTGAGAACTCCTGATACAACTTCCGTAATACCGGAGATGTCTTCCGGCAATCTCTGAAACCCATCGCCTGGCTGGCACAAAAAAGTTCGATAGCAAGCAGTTTTTCCAGATTCTCTGCGATCTTCAAGGTCTTAACAGCAGCATTCGCACCCATGCTAACATGATCCTCCTGACCTTGTGATGATTCAATGGAGTCTATGGATGCAGGCGTGCAAAATTGTTTATTCTGGCTTACAATCGAGGCAGCGGTATATTGTGGGATCATGAATCCGGAATTAAGTCCTGGATTTACTACCAGAAATGTGGGCATGTTGCGTTCGCCGGAAATCAGTCGGTATACACGTCGCTCAGATATATTTCCGAGCTCTGCCAGAGATATCCCAAGAAAATCTAAAGATAATGCCAACGGCTGACCATGAAAATTGCCACCTGACAGGATAAGGTCATCCGCAGGAAAAAGTGTGGGGTTGTCAGTAACTGCATTGATTTCATTTTCAAACACATGCGATACATAATCTATAGCATCTTTCGTAGCACCATGTACCTGGGGTATGCAACGAAATGAGTACGGATCCTGAACATGTTTTTTTTCTTGCCGCATGTTGCTGCTACCCTTCAATATTTTGCGTATTCTGGCCGCGGCGGCTATTTGTCCCTTTTGTTGTCTGATGTGATGTATCTGTGGTGCGAAGGTCTCAATGCGACCATCATACACCTCAAATGACAGAGCGCCGATAAGATCAGCCCAAAGCTGAAGATCCTTGGCCTTCATCAGAGCTTTTGAGCCATATGCTCCCATAAACTGCGTTCCGTTTAATAAGGCCAGGCCCTCCTTGGATTCCAGAGTAATGGCATGCCAACCCATCTCCAGTAATGCTGTCGCGGCATCTTTGCGAATTCCTTTATGAAACACCTCACCCAGCCCCAGTAATGGCAATGCTAAGTGGGCCAAAGGAGCAAGGTCGCCGGAGGCTCCCAGCGAGCCCTGGGTATATACAACAGGAAGAATATCTTCGTTGTAGAAGTCTATCAGACGCTCAATTGTTTCCAGTCTGATGCCAGAATGTCCATAAGATAGTGACTGAACCTTTAAAAACAGCATCAACCGCACCAAATCTGGAGGAACCTCCTCCCCCATGCCACAAGCATGCGACATTACCAGGTTTCGTTGCAAGGTATTCAGGTCAGTATGGGAAATGCTATGATTGCATAGTGCCCCAAAACCGGTGGTAACACCATAAATTGGTTCCTCCTGACTGTTTATCTTTTCATCAAGATAATTTCTGCATGCCATTACCTTTTTTCTGGACTCCTCCGAGAGCTGTATCCTGGTTGTGGCAGATGATATTTTTCTCAGGGTCTCAACAGCAATTCGTTTTGAACTGATCTCGTGAATCTCCATAGGATGACTATTTGGTGAATCCTGTTAGTCTATTCTGCCTTCCTGACCGCAGACGCAATGGCATCTGCTCCCAATATCATCTGATCACCAGTGCGCATATTTTTCAGAGAGAAGACGCCTTTTTCCATTTCACTGGCACCAGCTACCAATACGAACGGGATATTATTCTTATCGGCATACTGCATTTGTTTCTTCATTTTTACAGCATCAGGATACAGCTCACAACGTATGCCTTCATTTCTTAACTTTGTCAATACCGGCAGGCAATAGGTCATTTCCTGCGGGCCAAAGTTTATGGCAAGCAGTTGAGATAATGTGCCGCTACTGGCAGGAAACCCCGACAACTCGTTCAACACATCATAAATGCGGTCAGCGCCAAAAGAGATACCAACGCCTGAAACATCCGGCAAACCAAATATACCGGTCAGGTCATCGTACCGCCCGCCTCCACAAATACTTCCAAACAGAACATCGAGGGCTTTTACTTCTATAATAGCTCCTGTGTAATAATTCAAACCACGGGCAAGGGTCAGATCAAGTTCCAGGTTACAATTTAAGGGTGTTATAGAAACCAGATTAAATACTTCACGCAGTTCTGATATGCCCTTTATCCCAACACTCGAATCTTTGAGTATGCCGGTGAGTACGTCAAGTTTCTGCTGATCACTGCCCGACAATTGTAAGACGGGCGTAAGCTTTTCAATGGCATCAACAGATAAGCCACGATCACGAAGTTCAGCACTAACATTTTCCAGCCCTATTTTTTCCATTTTATCAATAGCGGTAGTGATGTCAATCAGCTTATCCTTAAAGCCAATATATTCAGCCAAACCTGACAATATTTTTCTGTTATTGATTTTAATGACGACCCTGATTTTTAATTCATCGAAGACCTCGTCAATCACTTGCAAGAACTCAGCTTCGTTAACTAAGCTATTACTGCCGATCACATCGGCGTCACACTGAAAAAATTCCCTGTAACGGCCTTTCTGGGGCCGGTCTGCACGCCATACTGGCTGAATCTGATAGCGCTTAAAGGGAAATGTAATATGATGCTGGTGCTGAACCACGTACCGGGCAAAAGGTACCGTCAGGTCATATCGCAGTGCCTTTTCGGTTATCAGCGCCGACAACCTTGATGCCTCGCGTGAGTTCCAGTTCTCATCGTCAATTCCAGCCACAAAATCGCCAGAGTTCAAAATACGGAAAATCAATCGATCACCCTCCTCTCCATATTTCCCCATGAGGGTTGACAACATTTCCATAGATGGTGTCTCAATCGGCATAAAAGCATGACGCTGAAACACCTTTTTAATGGCGGAGAAAATATACTCCCTGCGGGAAACCTCTAGCGGGTTAAAGTCTCTGGTGCCTTTTGGAATACCGGGTTTTTCTTTGGCCATGATTGCGGGTTGTGGGTTGTGGGTTGTGGGTTGTGGGTTGTTGGTTGTGGGTTGCGGGTTGTGTTTAGCACCTGTCATCTCGAGCGCAGTGAGAGATACCCTGCAAATCGAGGGTTACGGGGTTACCAGGTTAATGGGTTAAACATTAAATCGTACATGAAAGATATCTCCATCTTTTACCACATACTGTTTTCCTTCTATATTAAATTTGCCTGCTTGTTTGCAAGCATGTTCTGAGCCCAGATTCACAAAATCGTCCCATCGTTTAACCTCCGCACGGATAAATCCACGTTCAAGGTCTGAATGGATAACCCCTGCTGCCCTGGGGGCCAATGTCCCTTCACGAATTGTCCATGCCCTAACTTCTTTAGGGCCCTCGGTAAAGAATGTATGAAGTTTCAGGGTGCTGTAGGCAGCCCGGATCAGTTTGTTTACACCGGGTTCTTCCAGTCCCATGTCCTCCAGAAATGCCAGTTGATCTTCATAGGAATCCAGTTGTGCAATCTCGGCCTCCGCTTTTGCAGCAATGATAATCATCTCACTGCCTTCTTTTTCTATTATTGGTGCAAGCTGCCTGGTATAAGCGTTTCCTGATGCAGCAGATGCTTCATCAACATTACATACA
>SKYG01000100.1 GCA_007128045.1 Bacteroidales bacterium
ACAAATAGCCCTGTGCCTATCGCTGTAACACCTAAGCTCCCTGATAAAATTTTTTTTGCAAAATCCCTTCGTTCCATATTCATTTGATTTTGTGTATATTACGTTTTTCCAACATAAATTTCTAGCAACCTAGCCAAACAAATTTGATTTCTGGTAAAACCAGATAGCCTTTATTGAAGTAATTCCTGGATTTTATGCCAGCATAGCAACAGCAGCATTACCATTTTTTAAAAAACAGGAATTTACAACAGCTCTCTGTAAAATTCCATTTTTCATTTATAACAAACTTAATCTAAACGCAACGCTGACAAATGAAAACATTTACCAAATCATTGAATTCTTAACCCAATCCTGAACAAATATTTCAAATTGAATTGCAAGTTCAGTTTTAGAAATTCACAGACTGTTTAAATTATGGCAGAAAATTATTGTGTGTACCATGCTTTTCTAATCCTATATTGCCAATGCTTTATTGTTCATACAGATGATTCAAATTCACGGTCTGATAAGTAAATAATATTACACAGGCTAATGAGAAAACTTATCTTTGACAATCAATAATGATTTAAAAACAAAAACAAGTTCAAAATGAGGCGAATCACAATTTTAGTTTTTGCCCTGACAGCTATTCTTTTTACTGCCGGCAAAAAAAAAGAAGAAGATAACAGGACAAGATATTTTCCAAAATATGAACTTAAAGCAGAACAAATTCCTGAAAAGAAAAATGTATGGGTTTTTTTACTTGCAGGGCAATCCAATATGGCCGGACGAGCTTTTATTGAACCGCAAGACACCATTCCAAATGAAAGGGTTCTAACCATTAATATGAATAATGAAATTATTATTGCAAAAGAACCTGTTCATATTTATCAACCAACCTTGAATGGGTTAGGATGCGGGCTTTCTTTCGGAAAAACATTGCTGGAATTTATTCCCGATAGTGTTTCCATACTTTTATTGCCCACAGCTGTTGGAGGAAGTTCTATTTCTCAATGGATAGAAGATTCTGTTTTCAGAAACATCAGCCTGTTGTCTAATTTTGAAGAAAAAGTTGAAATTGGGAAACAGTATGGACAGATAAAAGGGGTTTTATGGCATCAGGGAGAACGTGATGCCAATAAAAACGCCTATGATAAATACAAAGTGCGGCTCAACGTTTTATTTGGTTTATTCCGACAAATTACCTGCAACGATAGGCTCCCAATTTTGATTGGAGAACTTGGTTCATTCTCAGGCAAGGATTCCTGGGATAGGATCAACCAGCAAATTCATGCATACGCCCTGGAAGATAGTCTTGTTAGGGTAATCAGCACTTCTGATTTAAAAGATACCGGTGATAAGGTGCATTTTGATTCTGAAAGTCAGAGAATATTAGGAATTAGATTTGCCAATACATACAAAAAAGAGTTTATGCATTGAATGTCAACAGTTTTAATCTATTCTGCGGTCTTGTTTCCTAAAATGCTCACATTTCATCTAAGCCTAATAGCCCCACATGGCTCCCTGTGAGGCTATTAAACCTAAATTGTGAACTTATTCCTATACCGGTCAAGATAACCAATTATTAGTTTCTCCGGGGTCCTCCGTATGGCCACCATGGATTTTGATGGTACAAAGATTCGACTGTAACTTCGGTTTCTCCACTCATATATCTGGCTCTGGCTTTAACCCAAATTCTTCTTCGGGAAGCTCAGAAATTTCCAGTGTATTAATTATGTTAGGTTTTCAAAAACCCATGCAATAACCTGTTGCTTCTAACCTATTCATTTTGAAATGAAATTATATCTACCTGGAATAATTTCTATGGTCATGTAATTATCGTCTATACTTATAATTTCAATATCCTTCTGGTCAGTTATGTTTTTATCATCTACAACTATATGTTTATTTCCCATGAAAGGAATCACCACCTGAGCAGTAGTATTGCGAGGAATGGTTATATAAAGATTAAATTCATTGCCCTGCAACTCCCAATGGGATTTTATTTTTCCGTATGGAGAATCGTATTCCCCTTTGGCAAATGTAAGCGGCCCACCAGGAAGCGGTGCTATCCGGATTTTTTTATATCCCGGTTCCATGGGGCTTATACCCGCGATACGTTCATACATCCATTGTCCAATAGCACCATAGGCATAGTGGTTAAAAGAGAGTTGGTTGCGTGCAAATCCCCGGTCGTGGGTATATCCATCCCACCTCTCCCACATGGTAGTAGCACCCTGGTTGATGGAGTAAAACCAGGACGGATAGGTTTCATTGAAAAGAATTTCAAACAATAAATCAATGTGACCTGATTTGTCAAGCACATTGGCCAAAAGAGGTGTACCAAGAAAACCGGTACGCAAATGATTACCGGCCAACTTTATTTGATTAACAAGATGCGGTATAGCTTTTTGCGTCATAGTATCTGACAACAACCCCAGTCCAATACTTAACAAATAACCGGTTTGGGTTTCAATATAAGGCTCCTTTATTCTTCCATTTGCATCAAAAAACTCATTCTCATAAGCCAGGCAAATGGAATTGAACAGTTCCCGAAGTTTAACACTATCTTCTTTGAAACCCAAAACACCTGCCACCTTCATGGTTAACTGTACCGAATATCCGTAGAAAGCAGTTGATATAATTGCGTGAGGAGTGTCGCCCCTGCGCTCGTCGGGTTGATTGGAATAGGGTTGTAACCAATCGCCCACAGTCGACATATGGCTGATGTAGTTTTCTGCCTGAGAAGCGTGATAGTCCAGCCATCGTTGCATCATTGCAAAATTTTCTTCCAGTACCCGTGTATTGCCTGTGTACATATAAACCTGCCAGGGAATAATGGTGGCAGCATCGGACCAGCCTGCCTGGGCAAAATTACCGGTGGCATTGGGCACCACCACCGGTAGTCCCCCGTTTGGAAACTGTTCTTCGCGCATGCTTTGCAGCCAGGCTGTCCAAAAAGCATTTACATCGGCAAGAAACAAAGATGTAGGTGCAAAAACCTGTGCATCGCCTGTCCAGCCCAAACGCTCTGCACGCTGAGGACAATCAATGGGAACATCAATAAAGTTGCCTTTTAATCCCCAAAGGATATTACTCTGTAGTTGATTGAGCTTTTTGTGCGAAGTACTGAAATGTCCTATCTGATCAAAATCGGTATATTGAACTATACCTGTAAGCCACGATTTGTCAGGTTCAGCATTCTCGTTGAAACCACTCATTTCAACGTACCGAAAACCATGATAAGTAAAAGATGGTTCCCAATTTACCACTCCATCTCTACTGGCAATATAATAATTGGTTGAAGGGGCACCTCTCAGATTTCCTGTATAAAGACTTCCATCTTTATTGGTCATTTCCCCCGTGCGCATTATCAGGGTATCTCCCTTTTTTAGCGGAACCCTTATTCGGGGAACACCTACCATGTTTTGCCCTAAATCAAATAAAGCGATTGCCTGAGTGGGTTTTGTAATAGCCACAGGTATCAACTCCTTTTTATTCCTCATTGTGAAGTGCCTTTTGGGCAAGAGTTGAGGTAGCTCCTCAAGCTTATGGGTTTTCACCTGCTGCCACTGCCCATCATCATATCCGGGGTATGACCATTGGGGTATTTCAAAATGGGCATCATACACCTCGCCATCGTATATACCTGAGCTTCGGATCGGGCCATTAGTAGTGCCTTTCCAATTTTTGTCCGTCACTATTGTTTGGCGCATACCATTTGCATATTCAATTTCAAGCTGGCATATTGCCCACGGAGGTGCTGTTAGTGTATCCCATCTTCTTTGAGGCCCTATTCGCCCGGCATACCACCCTTCTGCTAAAATAATACCAATAGCATTTTCACCTGTTTGCAGTGCCTCTTTTACATCATATGTAATGGTTTCGACACGTTTTTGGTAGGGAGTCCAACCGGGGGGTAATACATCATCTCCAATTTTCACCCCATTGATAAAAGCATGGAAAACACCCCGTGCAGTGACATATAATCTGGCCTTCTGAATATGGGCATCCGTGTTAAACTCGTTTCGCAGATATTGCGGACGAAACAGTGGTGTACCAAAACGGGTAGTATCCCATTTTTCCGGGTCAGGTGTACGAATCCATTCAGCTTCCCAATCATCCTGATTGAGCAAGCCGAGTTCAAAATGTTCCACTTCGCTCCATTCCATAGGATTCCCATTATGATCCCAGCACATTACCTGCCAATGCACAATATTGCGCGAAGAAAGCGGTTTCCCACTGTAGAGGATATTAACCGACTGGCTGGATGCTACTTTGCCCGTATTCAACAGATCGGCATTATCGGGAAGTAGTTCCGGATCGCTTGCAACTACTATTTGAAAAGCAGACTGCGATTTTACATTTTCAGATAGAGGCAGTTTCCATGAAAAGGTTGGATTGGCATCATAAAACCCGACAGGATTCTTGAAGCCCTCGCTAACCATAAGATCATATGGTTTGCTTTCCTCCGTTTGAGAACATGAAAGAGTTACAAATATAAAAACCGGAATTATTTTTAATAATTTTTCAAACATATCAAATAGCTGTTCTTTATTGTTTAACACTGTTATCCGACTAAATTCTGATATCGGCATTTATTGGTCATAATCTTTTGACTTGCTGTATAAAGCCAGTTGGAGCTGTTTTCAGTACTTTTGCTGATTCTTAATTTGCTTCCAGGCTTTTGAGCCATTCCAATTCTGCTTCCACTTCCTTAGCCACTATCGACCAATGAAATTTATCGCCGGTTTCCCTGAATGTTCGTGCCAGGGTAAAATGCATTAAAGGCACCGGTTCATACACGGGTGTTGTAATCTCCACCACATTGTCCCATTTCGTAGTAGCAAGTTCAAGCAATTGAACAGCTTGTTGGTAATGACTTTGGTCATTAGTGTTCAAAAACTTCTGATATTCTATGGCGGCCCTTAACTTGGTGGAGAAATACATTCCCAGGTTGGCCCATGTTTTTATGTCGGACACTTCATAAAGAAGGTCAACGTTATTCTCTGTATTGATATTCGCAACAAGTTCCAGGGCCTTCAAACAAAACGAATCGATTGAATCGGCCAGTTCAAAAGGGGTTATTCTTTCGGCCTGCACATTTTCATTTTCCAGGAATTCCGGTATGCCCATATAATCAGGAGCCATGGGCACTTTGGTTCCCATCGTTTTCATGGAAAGCAGTTTTACCT
Organism: Bacteroidales bacterium; assembly: GCA_007128045.1. GTDB lineage: Bacteria > Bacteroidota > Bacteroidia > Bacteroidales > UBA7960 > SKYG01. Next base: position 5,175 of record SKYG01000100.1, read on the forward strand.
CCCGGATATCATTGAACCCCTGCATCCCCTCTGAATATAACGTAAAATCCCACCAAGCATCCCAGTAAGATGCAATGATAAGCGGAATTCTGCTCACCCTGGTTTGTGCTTCATACAACGGATTACCAAGGCCCGGGAATCTCTTTTCAAAAGCCTGTACAAATACATCATCAGGTGTTTCAGGATTATACATTAACCTACCCCACATTTTATATAACATCCATTGTCGTTCAAAGGCATAATCGTATGATGCATCCGGCAATGATGTGATGTAATCCTTCGCCGGGATGTATGATTCCGAACCAATGTAATATCCATTCACATAAGGATGAGCATTTAATGCAATGTGCTGACGAATAAATTCAGGCTGTCCCCATCGCAAAATAAAAAAGTCTTCATTTCGAATCATCCATGCCATCCTGTAGTTCGTTGGCATAGGATTCCAATAAGCATCCGTGAGTTCACCGCCATGCACTTTAACCAAATGCGGGGTAGAAAACCCATGCGACCAATTGAACTTCAACTCCGTTTTAATGAACCCATCAAAGCAGGTCAATGTATCAAGCGTTTCTCTGGTCAACTCTTCCGCAAACCTGGAAGCGGTTCCGGAAAAAGTTCTGTCGGCAGTTAAAGGTGCGCGGTGTATAAATTTAATCCTTCGGGAAGCCTGACGTACGCCTGCAATAATTGCATCATGCAACCACTCAGCGCGTTCTTCGGGAGTAATACCACCCATACCTTCGCCCAGGGTTATGCCCAGTCCGGTTAAATCAGGATACGTGTCAATCACGTCCCGAACCACCTCCCGCATGTAATCCTTAATGATTTCGGAAGTATCGGCATCACCGAAATGACTACCTTTTGGAATAGAAATGGGTGACACGTTGTGGGCTTTGGCAAATTCGGGTGACACAAAGATGTTCCAGTTCACCAGGTATGTTTCTATGCCCCTGTCTTTAGCCATCCTGAACAGGGCGTGCCAGAATTGTTGCCATTCAGCCATTTCATCATCAGTGAAGCTGGTAGCCTCGGGATATTTCTCTGTTTTGACCATATAGTTGAATGGATGCATACTCCATAATGTCAGCACATTAAGCCGGTTTTCGGCCATCATATCCAGGAAGCTCCGCCAGTACAGTGTATCCCTGCATGTTTCATCATGCAGATCCATCGACTCTCCACTTCGGTAGGTATGCCAGGGGAGGTTATACTTCAAGGCACGAAAAGTTAGACGTGGTTCTTCTTCCTTACTATTTATCACCCCATCAGCACTTAGAAGTTGTTCCTTTATATCCAGCAAGGCGTACATCACCCCTACCGGATCGCCTCCGGTAATTGTAACCATGCCGTTGACATTCGATATTTGAAATGCCTCCGGTTTTAACAGAAATGTATCTATTTCAGCCTGAATTATAAAATCAGGATTCCGGTCAGTAAATACAGCCAACCCGTCATTTTCCAGATATTTAAGTGTTTCTAAGCCATGAAGAACCTGTGGGTAGTTATCGGCAATATCTACTTTAATACGAATAACATCCCTGTTGCAGGAGCCAAAAACCAAACCAAGGAAAACAATCGTCAAAAGTGTTTTATTTAATAATTTGTCCATACTTGTCTTTAATGGCCTCTATTGTTTAATAATTTGTTTAATTGCATAAAGATCATGAGTTTCAATTTTCAATAAATACATGCCTGTATGATACAGCTACTTCATTTTATTTTAATTAGATACAAAGGACTTAAAGGTCCAACAAAGAGACTATAATAAAAGACCAAAGGATTTTTTTTCCTTAAACATTTTTAAG
>SKYG01000022.1 GCA_007128045.1 Bacteroidales bacterium
AATAACCAGTGGGCCACGGTTAGCCCCCCTTACTCTCAATGAAGGAAAGTCAGATCCCGGCTGTCCACCTGCCTGGTCAACAAATAACCCGGGAAGCCGGCCAAATAATGCACTTCCGAAATTTGAAATGGATCCGTTTTGAAGTTGATCACCAGAGATAGTAGAAACAGAAGATGTAACGCTCTTCCAATGTTGTTTACCATAAGCAATATTTATATTGCTTTTTTCGCGAATATTCCGGTTAACCTCTGTCGTATCAGTTTGCGACCAGCTATTTGAGACAATAGCAAACAGCATGATAAAGAATGTATAAAATTTTATTTGTTTTTTCATAATGCTAATTTTAACTCCTGATTAATATGATTAATAACCCGGATTTTGATGCAGACCCGGCGTATTGTTCACCCAATTATTGTGAAATGGGTGGAAATACAATCTATCTTGCCATTGATAAGTCCAATTTAGGTTGTGTCTGGAAACAACTCCGTTAGTAATTCTGGCACCTGTCATTTCAAATACCAAATCCTCGGTCTCTTTCCAGCGTCTCAAATCAAAGTAGCGCTGGGCTTCCAAATAAAACTCCACTCTTCTTTCATATTTTATGGCATTATGAAACTTTTCTTCGGCTGTTTCTCCATCATAATTATCCGGGTTGTAATCAGGCATACCCGACCTCGATCTTACATAGTTTAAATATTGAATGGCCTCTGCATCGGGGCCGTTATTCAACCTGTTTAAGGCCTCCGCATAAAGCAAATAAACGTCTGCCAATCGAAGAATTGGATGCACTGCACTATGCGTAATGGCTTGGCTTTCACCCAACGCTTCATTTACAAACTTTCGCACCATAAAACTGGTCACAAACATGGACCAGTCTCCGTGGGTACGATCAGGAACAGATGGATCAATATCGAAATTGATCAACTTATCATTGTAGCTTTCACCAAATGTAGAGCCATGGTACACGATGTTTTGATGAAATCTGGGATCACGATTACTGGAAAATGACTGATCGGTATAGCCGGCATCCTGTCCGGCCTGAGAAATAATTGGCTTGGTCCCATCCCCGTTTTCATAACCTTTTATCGGAAATTTACCGTTCCGCAATTGGTACCCGTCAACATGCTGAAATGTTGGTTGATAAGCAACTTCAGCACGATTATACCAACCTATTCCGGCAGGATAGTTCATCTGATTAAATGCGTAAGCCCAGCCTCCAACTACATTATAAGCAGGCCAACGTTCGAATATAAGGTGCTCCTTAGTTAAATTAAGGGCAAGTTCGTATATGTTGTTCTCAACTCCAGCATCTTCATAAAGTCCGTAACCGCCTGAATGAGCGGCATCAATGGCTTCTTTACAAGCATCAGCAGCACGCTTCCATCGTTGTTGATCGTAGTTTCCATAGCCCAATACCTCTGGATGCTCATAACCTGAAGCGTAGGATGGCGTAGGTCCGTTATACAAATCACTGGCTGCATAAACCAAAACCTTTGCTTTTAATGCCTTTGCGGCAACACTTGTAAGTCTTCCTGTCCATCGGTCATCCCAGGATACCGGCAATAAATCAGCAGCAATATCCAAACGATAAACGATACTGTCAACCAAATCTGAGAAAGGTGCACGTGGAATTGGGTCTTCCCCGCCTACAAGGCGCTTATTAATCCATGGAAGACTACCCCATTTTCTGAAACCTTTGAAATACTGATATGCAATGTGAGCATGTGCTTCACCTCTCATTTGATTGATATATTGTTCATCGGCACTTGATGCAGCCGGAATAGTTCCCGCTTTCTCCAGATATATATTGGCAGTTCGCACTGCAAAAAACAGGCGAGGCAAAGGATATTTTTGAAAACTGGTTGTACCCATGTTTCCTTCAACATATTGCCAATGATTTGTAAACGGGGCTCTCGGGAAATACAAGTCTTCACCAATATCAGACCATCCAAACCAGGCATCGTCCCACCAGTTTAGCGGAATATTATTGGATCCAAAAAAACGCTTATGATACAAAGAATGAATTAATTGTTCAGCGTTAGCAGATGATGTAAATATAGTGTCAATGGTAACATCACTTCCTGCCGGTTTTGCCAGAAAATCTTTCTCGCAGGAAAGCAGAGGAGTCATTATCACTGCAAAGACAGCAAGCTTTTTAATATAGTAACTAATATTATTTTTCATGTCAGATAGGTTTTAGCTAAAATTGCACTTGAATTCCAAGATTAATAACTCTAGAACGAGGATATCGAAGCTGACCATTGGTCGCTTCCGGATCAACATGCTTAATTCCACTAAAAGTCAATAAATCCATGCCATTGGTATAAACACGAATATTATCAATACCTAGTTGATTTATTAACTGCCGGGAAGAGTCAAAGGTGTAGGAAATTTCTACGTTTTTTAATCTCAAATAAGTAGCATCTTGATACCAGTATGAGCCATCCAAAGCCCAGTTGTTATTGGTAGCCAGAAGACGGGGAAATTCGATTTCTGCGTCGGCTTCATATCTTTCAGGGGTGTATCGCTTCATCACAAAATCAAGTATGGAGCCTCTTTCAGGTAAGGGTCTAATATTGGTTCGTTTGTTAACTGAGAAATCAGAGGCTCCCTGCAACATCAGAGAAAAAGACCAACCTTTATGAGTAATACCAGCCCTCAATCCAAACATGGTTTCCGGGAATCTGGTAGTTCCCAAATAACCCTGGTCCATTTCGTCTATAATACCATCTCCATTACGATCAATGATTCTGAGATCTCCGGCAGAAACATCGCTCCCACCACTAAAAACCTGATAAGCCTGGTACGTTTCAAAGGTTGCATCCGGGTTTTGCTCTTTATACACCTGCCACAACTCCTCTTTGTATGCGTTGGCCTCTTCAGCAGTCATGAAGAAACCTTCCTGTTGGTAGCCCCAAAATTCACCAACCCTTCTTCCAGTTTGCGCCTGATAATCATAAGGTTGTGTTGGCTCATCCACTTCAATTATTCTATTCCTTGAATGTGTGTAATTTAAGTTCACCCATATCCTGGTATTGGTGTTTATTCTTTCATTGAATCCCAATTCAATTTCATATCCTTCATTTTTTACCCGCCCCAAATTTAAGGCAAGGGTACCCGTCTGCTGGTAAACAGGAACAACTCTCTGATTAATAAGGATATCCGTTCTGTCTTCTTTAAAATAATCAAACTTAAGCGAAAATAAGTCCCTGAAGAATGCAAGATCGGCTCCATAATTAATTTTGACTGATTTTTCCCAGGTAACATTCGGGTTTCCAGCGACTCCGGGAACAGAAATCCAATGACGGTTCGTTGATCCAGGTTGACCAAAAAGGAGGGGGAAGTTATACCAGTTGCTAAGTCCGGGAGCATTCATTGAATAGGAATCTGGCAGGTACAAAAAACGAATATCCTGCCCACCTACACGCATTTTATCATTTCCCACAGTACCATATGAAAACCTGAATTTACCGTAGGAAAGGATATTCTCATTGAGAATGTTCTTTAACCATGGCTCTTCCGTGAATGTCCAACCAGCAGAATAGGCGGGAAACAATCCAAAACGCTTACCTTCATCAAAATTCTCTGAACCGTTGTATCCCAAATTAAATTCAGCCATATAACGGTTCCTGAAATTATAGGTAGTACGACCCACAAGCCCAAGGTAAGAACGGGGAATAGAATTAAACGTATTTTGAGAAAAGTGCGATTTATCAGCATTTCCAAGAAACAAAGCAGTTACCGCATGATCGCCGCCAAAGGTTCGGTCATAGTTTATGGCAAATTCGTAATACTCCTTTCTTGATTTTCCCTGACTCACACTATTGAACGGTAAAATATTTTCTTTCGCCTGATACAATGTCACCGTTCCATCCTCTTCCAGATATGGTTCCCAGTAGGGAATTCTGTTTGGATTTTTTGCCCTTTGAATATAATTCTGGAAGTAACTGGTAAGTGAAACGGTTCCCTTAGCTGACAATCCCTCTGTTATAAAATTCAGTTTCTGATCAATAATAAAAGTGTAATCAGCGGTATTCTCCAACTCAACATTATATCCGCGAAAATCGTTATTAAGTAAAACCGAGTTGGCATTCTCCTCCAACATCACTACCTTACCATCATGTATGTATCCTTGCCAGGGTGATGAGTGCTGCTGGGCACTCCAATAGAAAGCACGAGCAGGTTCTGTATTGGGTTGCCCAAGAGAGGTGTTTCTATTAAAACTCCCACCAATATTGATCCTACCTATAGTAGTCTCAGTAAGCGCGACATCAATATTTGTACGGTAATTATATCTTTTATAACTGGTGGATTGATCCAGTCCGGGATTTAGTTCTTTGAACAGGCCTCCCTGATCAAAATATCCCAATGAAGCGAAATACTTAAGTTTTTCTGTACCGCCCCTTATCGTAAAATTATGTTGTTGTTGAGTGGCATAATCATTAAACATCAAATCAGCATAATCGGTACTTGGATAGAAAAATGGGTCTGTTGGGTTCATAGGATTTCCATCAATTACTCCTTTGAATCTATCACGTATATGCTGGGGGTACGGAGCGGAGGGATCAGAAGTATTAGCTGCAAAACCCGAAAATTCATTCAATAGCCCTGTTTGTTGATAACTGTCAATAAAGCTGATTTGATTGGTGGGAACAAGGACGGCCATACTGGATTTGTAGTTGATCTTTGCCGGCCCCAGTTGTCCACGTTTCGTAGTTACCAGGATCACACCGTTTGCACCTCTCACACCAAAAACTGCTGTCGAGGATGCATCTTTTAATATGGACAGCGACTCAATCTCGTTTGGATCCAAAAAATTCAGCGCGGTCATGTCTCTTTCAACCCCATCGATCAAAATAAGGGGATCCGAACCTGGCCCCGCATCAAGCGTCCCAATGCCTCGTATTTTAATGGTTGATGCATCTTTCCCTGGACGACCTCCTGCCTGATTCGAAATCAACCCAGGCAAACGACCCCCAAGTGCCTGTGAAACATTACTTACAGGCTGCTCCACAAGTTCATCAGATGAAATAGAAGATAGCGCACCTGTCACCGTCTCTTTTCTCTGGGTGCCATAACCCACAACAACGACCTCGTCTAAACCCAATATTTCATACTGAAGCACAATGGTTAAGTGATTCAAACCTGTCACATTAGCTTCCTCTTTCTTCATCCCAACAAAAGTGACCACCAGCGTAGCATCTTCAGGTACCCCTGATAACGAAAAGTTACCATCCATATCAGTGGTAACACCAATAGTGGTTCCTTTTACAGCCACTGTGGCGAATGGCACAGGCTCTCCTGACTGGTCGGATACATTACCCGTCACAGTCTTGGTCTGACCCTGAAGAAATGAGGCAGTCCCCATTTCTTTTTCTCGAGATGCAGATATCTCTGCAATCGACTGTAAGGGAACCAGCAGCAATAGTAGCCATAAAAAGCTTAAAACAAGCCTTATTTTGGTTACAGAGAAACCGGTTCCTTCAAGCGTAATAGATTTTTTCATAGATCATCAGATTTTAATTATACAATGCTTGAAAACTTATCTTCTTTATGAATCAATGTCTCCCCTTTTTCAGCCATCGCCAAATGCATTTGAACCCCCTGATGGTTCACATTCATTTCAAAAGCGCTGTTAAGATGGAAAATAGCCTTATCCTTATTTCCATTACCCAAATGTCCCAGTCCAATTAAATAATTACAATGTATCTTATTACGTATAACCAGATTTTCTTCCCATACCAAAAGATCGGGTAAAGAAACAGCGAAATAATCGATCTTTACCTCATCAAAAAGGTGTTGTTCACCGAAGGCAATCAATTTGTTGAACCGGCGTTTGGCTTCAGCATCGTACCCAAGCTTCTTTAGTGCCAGACCCTGGTAAAAGATTTTATCTGGTTTCTGGTCATTATAGAACATGGCATCCGAAGGAACGCTAAGTCCCTTGGAGGCCTTTAGGAAGCATTGACGGGCCATGTCATGATTACCAAGTCCTTCATAACCCAATCCCATGACATAGAAAAAGTCATTTTCCTGAGCCCCGTATAATTTTCCTTCACCAAGGCTTTCAGGATACTCCAATGTCTCTTCCATCAAGCGTATCACGGCCTGATAATCATATGCTTCAAGTGCGTGACGCGCCAAACCAAGCCTGCAAATCTGGTATTGAGCAGGCACTTTACCTTCGCCTCCTTCCCAGGGGTGAAATTTTCGGGCTTGAATCAGTTTCCTGGCTTCTTCAAATTCTCCCAACTGATTGAGAAGGGTGACCATCTCCAGATAAAGATCATCACGATAGTTGAGGGCATCAGGGTTGCCCTGAAGGAATTTCAGCCTGAACGCATAAGGTTTGTTTAATTTCTTGTAAAGCTGGTCAAGTTCCATCACGATTCTCGCATCAGATGGATCAAGTTTATAGGCCTGTTCCAGTGCCTTTAACGCTTTCTCTTTCTCATCAAGTTTGTTGTAGAAGGCCAGCGCCAAATTGCGATGAATCCGGGGAAATGTGGGATTTGCCTTTACCGACTGCTCCCAGCAAGAGATGGCTTCCTTATATTGCCGCTTGTCGTACCAGATATTACCCAAAAGGTAAGCAGCACGCCAATCCTCTGCATGATGCTTCAATGCATCCGAAAGAAGCAATATCTCTTCAGGTTTGTTGGGGAAAAACTCACCCTCACCCCCATTACGGGCCTTCTCATAGTAATGGAACCGGGCTCGCTCATCTCCCTTCTTTCCTGAAAACCATCCAGCATAGTAAAGGTCCATACAATCGGAGGCACAACGGTCAATACCAGATAAAATAATATCAAGTGCCTCATCCCAAAAACCAGCTGAGGCATAATCCAAAGCCAATTCACGGAAATTATTGTTAGAATCCCTCATTAAAACGAGCCATGCTTCACGTTCCTTAGAATCATTGGTCAGGAGCACCTTCTCATAAAGACATCCGACATTGAA
>SKYG01000234.1 GCA_007128045.1 Bacteroidales bacterium
AAAAAATCCTTGAAAGTTGTTGCCCAAATACTTATCTTTGACTTCAACCCAAAGCAACTTTTTTATGAAAAAGCTAATGTCAATCACTAGTCTGGCATTTGCCCTTGTCTCTTGTCAGATGCAGGCACAACAAAACTCAACAATCATCTATCCAGGTGCTACTGTTGAATTACTGGCAGACGGTTTCAGCTTTACAGAAGGTCCAGCGGTCGATGAGCATGGCAACGTGTATTTCACCGACCAGCCCAATGACAGGATCCATATCTGGACCGTTGATGGAGAATTACTGACATTTCATGACAATACCGGCCGTGCCAATGGCACCTATTTTGACCATAAAGGAAATCTTCTCACCTGTTCTGACATGGACAACGAGCTATGGAGAATCAACATGCAGGGTGAGGTTACCATGCTTGTAACAAGCTATGATGGGAAGAGGCTGAATGGGCCCAACGACTTGTGGGTACGTCCCGACGGAGGCATATACTTTACAGACCCACTCTACAAAAGGCCATACTGGACCAGAGACCCGGAGATGCAGCAGGACGGGGAACATGTGTACTACCTGAGTCCGGATCGTAACACGCTGGTCAGAGTCGATGAAAATCTGGTTAAGCCAAACGGCATCATTGGCACCCCTGATGGCAAAAAGCTTTATGTGGCCGATATTGGCGACAGAAAAACCTATGTCTATGACATCAATGCAGACGGAAGCCTGTCAAACAGGACCTTATTTGCTGAAATGGGTTCCGACGGCATGACCATCGATGAAAAGGGAAACATTTACCTGACAGGCAGGGGGGTCACCGTATTCAACCCCTCCGGCGAACAGATCGAGCACATTCCGATCGATGCCAGATGGACCGCCAACATATGCTTTGGGGGCAAAGACATGGATATCCTGTTCATCACGGCCTCTGAATACCTTTATGCCCTGAAGATGCAGGTAAAGGGGGTGAGATAGGACTTCTATCCGGATAATGATTTATGCTATACCGTTAAGGCTGAATTCAACTTGCGATAATAACAGTTGCCGGAAACAAGTAGCTGCCTAATTATCATAGGCTTTTAATATTCGAAATGTTTTCTTGTCAATCACAGGGAAGGTATCATAGGGTCCATTCAGTTTGGAAAATCACTTATTTTTGCAGATCTTTAGCAAAACAAAAAAATCATAATTTTGCCTATGATGTCTTTTGGGAGAACACTTCTTTTTTTTTCAGCCTTGTTGCTGTTATTCACACTGCGAGTGGTCCCGCAAACAGTTAGCTTTTATAATATTACAACTGCTGATGGCCTTTCACATCCCAGGGTATTTACCATTGGTCAGGACAAGTTCGGGTTTATATGGATAGGTACCGCCGAAGGATTGAATGTCTTTGACGTGCTTTCAATATAACAACCGGTGCTGCCTTTAAAAGCTGGAATGAGTTGCTGGATACTGAAATTGCCAGGGAGAGTCTGAATATGGAAGCTTTAAGGACTATAAACGAAGGACATTATAGGCATATGTGTGAAGTCTACTTTAAAACGACCAAAGACCTTATTGACACATATGCCCCGGGGAAAATGTATCTCGGTTGTCGCTGGCATGGAAACCATAAAAATCAGATTAATATGTCTGTTGCTGCCAAATACCTGGATATCTTGTCGTTTAATGCCTATGAAAACGAAGTGGAATTTTACCCCTACCCTCCTGAGAATATTGACAAACCTTTTATCATAACTGAATTTAATTTTGGAGACTTAGACAGAGGAAAATTCTTCACCGGATTGGGCTATGCTTCTGACCAACGCAACCGAGGTGAAAAATACCAAAATTTCATCAAGGGTGCCTTAAGAAATCCGAAGTGTGTAGGTGCACATTGGTTTATGTGGGCTAACTCCACCACGGCGGGTCGCGGAAATGGCGAAAACGCCAATTGCGGCTTGGTGTCCAAAACTGACCAGATATATTATGAGCTTATTTCATATATGCGCAAAATTAATTATCAGTTATATCAGTACCGGATAGAGAATTAGAGATTTCACACCTGGCTTTTTACATCACAAACATACTAGTTACATAGATATTGGAAACACATTAAACATGAAAGATCTTTTTTATTTATCATTGATTATTGGCCTTGCAGCATGTAAAACAAACTCAAATGATGAAGCCAGGCCTAATATTCTTTTTCTGCTCGCTGACGATCTGGGCTATGGAGAGTTGGGTAGTTACGGTCAGCAAACCATAAAAACTCCGGTGCTCGACAGTTTGGCGTCACAAGGTATGCGGTTCACCGACTTTTATGCAGGAAATGCCGTTTGTTCACCTTCCAGGGCTGTCCTGCTAACCGGAATTTCATCTGCATACAGTACGATCCGCGGAAATAGTGGTCATTTCGCTGATGACCGCTGGATGCGTGTGGCGCTTAAAAAAGATGAGATGACCCTTGGCGAGATGATGCAAGATGCTGGTTATCAAACGGCCTTTATCGGGAAATGGCATGTGGATGATCCCAATGATCTTTCAACATGGGCATACTACCGTGGATTTGATTATGCCGTTCAGGAGCAATGGGGTTCGCGTTTCGGCGGTATTGACTACGATCCGTATATGCACTGGATAAACGGAAAGCAGGATTCAATGTATTATAACTGGACTGAATGGGAATGCAAAGATGAATTCCGAACAAACCTTGCTATAGACTACCTCGATAACCGGAACAGGGAAAATCCGTTTTTCCTGTTTATGTCATACAGAGCACCGCATGGTCATGAAAGAAACATTGGTAACCAGGAATTATATGCAGACCAGGGATGGCCGGCGCAAGAACGGTTGCATGCAGCTAAGATTACACTGCTCGACACACAAATAGACAGGCTGCTAAAAAAACTGAAAGAAATGGGTGAACTAGAGAATACACTTATCTTTTTTACCAGCGACAATGGCCCGCATCGAGAAGGTGGTAACCATGACCCTGATTTTTTTAACAGTAGCGGAAACCTTAGGGGCATAAAACGAGATCTTTATGAGGGGGGTATCCGGGTACCACTTATTGCTATATGGAACAATCAAATTGATCCCGGATCAGAGACCAATCATGTAAGTGGTTTTCAAGATATTATGCCCACCATCGCAGCAGTGGCCGGCATTAATGCCCCTGAACAAACCGATGGTATTTCCATATTGCCGGTGCTGACAGGAAAAAGACAAACAGCTCACAGGCATTTAAACTGGGAGTTTCAGTTAGATGGCTGGACCCGAATAATGCCCGACGGTGGATTCCGCCAGTCGGCACGTATGGGCTACTGGAAGGCTGTCCGATATGGAATACAATCAGAAACAGAATTATATAACCTTGAAACAGACATTTCCGAATCGAACAATATTGCCAGTGAACATCCGGAAATCATAGAAAAAATGCAGCGCATTTTTGAAGAAAACAGGTCGGAAACAACTGGGTTTCCTTATGGTGGTGTAATCCAACATTATAACCCACGTCGCAGATACGAAGAAAGAAACCTTAATAATTAACTTTACCCTGGAAAAAGATCACGTTTTACAAATACCCCATTTAATTAACTCTTATGAAAACAAATATTTATCTATCTTTTGGTTCTGCATTACTGTCTACATATATGATTGCGGGATGTCAGCCAGGACAAAAAAATGAAGAAAGCAGATCAGGAAAACTTCCAAATATCGTAATTATCTACACCGACGATCAGGGTTATGGTGATGTAGGTGTGTATGGCGCTACCGAACTACAAACGCCAAATATCGACAAACTTGCTGAGGGCGGGGTAAAGTTTACAACAGGTTATGCCTCGTCGGCTACGTGTACTCCCAGCCGTTATGCTTTGCTCACTGGCGAATATCCCTGGAAAAATGAAAGTGCCAGAATCCTGCCCGGCTCGGCTCCATTGATTATCGATACAGCCACAATGACCATCCCAAAAATGCTGAAAGAACAGGGATACCACTCCGGTATTGTAGGCAAATGGCACCTGGGACTAGGTATTGGCGAAGTGGACTGGAACCAGCATGTTTCGCCCGGTCCCAATGAAGTGGGATTTGATTACTCCTTCATTATGGCTGCCACCAATGACCGAACACCAACGGTTTACCTCGAAAACGGATTCGTGGTCGGTCTTGAAAAGGATGACCCGCTATTTGTCAGCTACCAGGAAAATTTCGAAGGTGAACCTACCGGTATTGATAATCCTGAGCTGCTTAAAATGAAATGGCACCACGGGCATAATAATTCCATCCACAACGGTATTCCCCGAATCGGTTTTCAAAAAGGCGGAAAAGCCGCAATGTGGGTGGATGAGGATATGGCAGATGATTTTCTTGAAGTGGCACAGCAATACATCAGAGATCAAAAAAACAATCCATTCTTTCTCTATTTTGCGTTACATCAACCACACGTTCCGCGCACACCACACCCGCGTTTTGTTGGATCGTCGGGAATGGGGCCACGAGGCGATGTGATTGTGGAAGCCGACTGGTGCGTGGGTGAACTGGTGAAAACACTTGAAGAAGAAGGTTTGCTCGAAAACACTCTCATCATTTTTTCGAGTGATAATGGGCCAGTGTTAAACGACGGGTACTACGATGATGCCGTTGAAAAACTGGGTGACCACAAACCCTGGGGTCCGCTTCGCGGCGGAAAATACAGCCTCTTTGAAGCAGGCACCCGTGTACCATTTATCACTTACTGGAAAGGGGAAATTGAACCAACAGTTTCCGATGCCATGGTCTCACAACTCGATCTGTTCTCCTCGTTGGCACAACTGGTTGGCAGCGAAGAAAGGGGGCCCGACAGCGAAGAATTGCTTGATGTGTTGATGGGTAAAAGTGATCAGGGTCGCGAAGAACTCATCATTGAAGCTGGTAGGCGAACCGCTTTACGTAAAGGAAACTGGGCAATGATCCCACCCTACAGTGGGCCTGCTGTTAACAGGAATGTAAATATTGAATCGGGCAATTCCGGTGATTTCCTTTTGTATTATCTGAATGCCGATATAGGGCAGCAGGAGAACCTGAGCCAATCAGAACCAGACAAACTTAGGGAGATGATAGATACCTACCAGAGAATTACCGGAAGAGAACTTTAACTGGCGTTATTAAACAACTATTAATGATAAAATATATAACGACTATGAAATTACCTGTCACAGTATTAGCGGCTTCCCTGATTCAGATTGTAACCACAGGTGAAGCAATTGCCGGATCATCTAATGCAGACCAGACAAAACCCAATTTTATACTCATTGTTGCCGATGATTTGGGTTTTGCCGATTTAAGCCTGAATGGCAGCAAACAAATACCAACGCCCCATATTGACCGTCTGGCTCAAGAAGGAGTGAATTTTACCCAGGGCTATGTTTCTTCTCCGGTTTGTGCACCCTCAAGGGCTGGCTTAATGACAGGCAAAAACCAGGTAAGGTTTGGTTTCGATAATAACCTAACCCCTGAAAATCAACCTGGTTTTGATCCTGATTTTAAAGGACTACCTCTTTCTGAAAAAACCATTGCCGACCTGTTGAAGCCATTGGGCTATGTTTCCGGCCTGGTGGGTAAATGGCATTTGGGATATGCGACCCACCATCATCCCCTTAACAGAGGTTTTGATGAATTTTGGGGCTACCAGGGTGGCGGGCATGATTATTTCAGGTCCGAGCCAGATGGTGTAGGCTATTTGTCGCCCATTGAGAGCAATTACAAAACTCCGCAACCCATCACTTACCTCACCGACGACAAAGGTGATGAGTGTGTGGATTTTATTCGAAGGCATAAAGACCAGCCTTTTTTTCTGTTCGCTTCATTCAATGCACCCCATGGACCCATGCAGGCAACCGAGGATGATCTTGAGCTCTTTAAGCACATAGAGAATGTTAGACGGCGAACCTATTGCGCTATGGTACACCGCCTCGATGTGAATGTCGGTCGCATTATGGAAACATTGAAAGAAGAGGGACTGGAAGAAAATACACTGGTGGTATTTATCAGTGATAACGGGGGACCCTGCAACCAAAATGCATCTATCAACGCACCGCTCAACGGGCAAAAAGGAATCCTGCTTGAAGGTGGTATTCGTGTACCTTTCATCATGAAATATAAAGGACAACTGCCGGAAGGTAAAACGATCCATCATCCGGTAATTTCTCTCGATTTTGCTCCCACCTTTTTAGAGCTGGCAGGACGAAGACTGGTTGAAGAAGATGATTTTGACGGAGTAAACTTAATGCCTTATTTAACAGGCCAGGTAAAGGAAGCACCCCACGAAAATCTTTTTTGGCGGTTTACCATCAGTGCAGCTATCCGCGATGGAGACTGGAAGCTGGTTCGACTGCCCGACCGTTTGCCCATGCTATATAACCTTGCCAAGGATATTTCAGAACAAAACGACGTGGCGTTGCTTAACCTTGGCCGTACATTAAACATGCTAAAACAACTGGGCGAATGGGATGTGACACTCCCCCACCCGCTATTTTTTGAAGGCGCTGAATGGAAAAAACGGCAAGTGGATTTGTATGATAGAGAATATCAACTTATTCAACCTGATTAAAACTTTAAAATGTATAAACACATGAAAAATAAATCAGTGCTTTTTACTCTAACGGTTACCTGCTTACACCTTATTAATTGTACACCGCAGGAAAACAAACTGGAAGAAAAACCCAATCTTATCATTATCCATACCGACGAACACAACTTCCGTACTTTGGGCTGTTACCGGGAAACCCTGTCTGATGAGCAAGCTTTGATGTGGGGTCGCGAGGCCATCGTTGAAACCCCGAACATCGACCGTTTGGCAGAGGAAGGAGTGCTATGTCACAACTGGTATGCAACATCTCCAGTTTGCACACCATCCCGGGCATCAATGGTTACCGGATTATATCCCATCGCTACTGGTTCACCCATAAATGATATGCCGTTAAATG
>SKYG01000104.1 GCA_007128045.1 Bacteroidales bacterium
AGACACATCCTGAAATGCTTACTATCTATTCGATTCATCAGCTTAACATACTCATCAGCGTGGAATGCTTCGGTATTTTCAAGTACGATAACAACATTCGCCTCTTCAAATTGCGGAAGAACAGCCCTTACATTTTGCTCAACTTCGTCAAGCACTGCTTTTTTGCCAAAAAGTGCAGGCAAGGTTCGCAACAGAGGAGACTTAAGTGTTCTTGCTATTTCCAAGAACTTCAATAAGTGTTCAGGCTCAGTTCCCTTGGTGCCTACCTCAATTTGTAAATTATGATCAGATGCAAAATGTACCAGCTCTCCAATTTCAGAAGAATGTACATGTTCAAGTGGCAGGTTATCTGCTATCTGAACCAGGCCCACGTTCAATTCAACAGCCTTTTGAAGCAATTCAAGGGCGGTCATTTTCTGTTTTGGCTGGGGCCCTTTATTCACTCCAATACTCCAGGGATATGACCATGAACTTATCCCGAAATGAAAATTATTATTCATCGTGTTCGTACTTATCTTAATTGTTACATCAAATTCTGAAATTCATCTGAAATCTCATGACACGTAAAAATACAAAAAAGCAGAGCTTATAAATAACCGACTGGCTTTTAATTTGGTCTTTATCCATTTTTATTTATTGTTTTTTTGTAAAGCCGGTCAGTCTGTGGTAAAGGTATCGAAGTTGTTCTTCCAAAAATAAATATTCGATTCAAAATGTTTAGATATTATCTTATTTTCTGTATCCTGTTGTTTGTCATTGGGGCAATATCGATCAGTACTGTTTTTATGTCCACTGACCGGTCTCCTGGTGAGCCCATGCTGATCTTTTTCTTTGTGTGTGTGGCCCTCTATTTCATGGGTCATCGTGGGCTGAAACAATATGCATTTACAATGTGGGTTTTTGCTGCGGCATCTGCTTCAATGATTTACCCCCATGCATTCGACACCTGGTTTGGGATAGATCTTGCCATTATGATTGTACCGCTGATCCAGATAATTATGTTCGGTATGGGAACCACACTGAATATCAGTGATTTTGAACGAGTCTTAAAAATGCCTGTTCCGGTATTTATCGGGGTAATACTTCAGTTTACAATCATGCCTTCACTGGCTATCTTGCTGGTATTTATCTTTGGATTTGAGCCTGAGATCGCTGCAGGAATCATTCTCATAGGGTCATGTCCCGGAGGAGTTGCTTCTAACCTGATGGCCTATCTGGCCAGGGGAAATGTGGCCTTATCGGTTACGATGACATCCTGCTCCACCTTACTCTCACCATTAATAACTCCTGTACTCATGGCCGTCCTTGCTGGAAGGTTCGTTCCGATTAATTTCCTGGAGATGATGCTTTCCATTTTGAATATGATCATTGTTCCCATAATGGCTGCACTTCTTGCCAATACCATCCTATACGGAAAAGGCAAATGGGTAAAGCATTATGGCTGGCTACTGGGAATTGCTGCATCGGGAATTATCCTTGCGCTGATATGTATGCAACTGGAACCTTCGGCGCCGGGTTTATTCTCTGCCATCAAGGGTGGACTGGTAATTGGGTTTGCCCTTATCGGAATCGTATCGTTCACCAAGCTTCTGGTATCACTCTTCAAAGGCCCCTCAGACTGGATGGACAGGGTATTGCCCGTATTATCCATGGTGTGTATCTGTTTTATTATTGCCATTATCACAGCAAGGAGTAGCGAACAATTGTATGCTGTGGGATTATTGCTGGTAGGAGTCTCTGTTCTGCACAACCTGGCAGGTTACCAGCTGGGTTATTGGTTGGCGCGTCTTTTCAGACTGGAAGAAAGGGATTGTCGAACCGTGGCCTTCGAAGTAGGTATGCAGAACGGTGGTATGGCTTCGGGTTTGGCGATGACCGTGTTGAAGAGCCCTCTGGCTGCCCTGACACCGGCCATACACACCCCCTTGATGAATGTTACGGGGTCAATGCTGGCCACCTACTGGTCCAGCAGGCCTGAGAAAAAAACACCGAAATCGAATAGTGCATTGGAGTATGATCCTAATTCAACAACTACAACCTTATAATTGAACAATCCGGTCAAGTTGCATATTTTGTTCATAATTGGTATGATCGTTCAATTCCTTGAAAAATCCCTGTAGTATAAACTGGTTACTATACGGTATTTTTGCTTGTAATTTTAATACTAATAAACAATGTCAATGAAAAATGTATTCGTGCTTATCGTGACTTTAACCATGTTTGTTGCATGTAAAAGGGACACTATTTTACTTGATACAGACAAATACCTGAATTTTGCCCTGGAGCAGGTGAGTAAAACACTTGTGTCAAATACAGATCCCTGGCAAAGCCCACGTCAAATTAAACCCGGACATGTTACATGGTCTACCGTAAATTTAAATGATTGGACTTCCGGTTTCTGGCCGGGTATCCTTTGGTATATGTATGAATATTCAAACGATCCGTATTTTCGGGAGCAGGCAAACAAATGGACCATGCCTATGGAAGGTGCAAAGGACAGGGAACGTCCGAATCATGACCTGGGCTTTATGGTTTTTAACAGTTTTGGCAATGGTTATCGATTGGTTAAAGAACCTGATTATCTTCCTATTATTCTGGAGACTGCAGATTCGCTCGCTGCCTGGTTTAATCCCAATGTGGGCACGATACTTTCCTGGCCGTGGGCAAGAGAAAAATATGGATGGGTTCACAATACGATCATCGACAATATGATGAACCTTGAATTATTGTTCTGGGCATCTAAAAATGGTGGTGATGAATCCTACTACGACATTGCCGTAACCCATGCACTCACTACCATGCGAAACCATGTGCGGGATGATTATTCTACCTACCATGTTGTGGTTTATGATAGTTTGTCAGGCGATGTTGTGAAAAAAGTAAAGTATCAGGGCTATGCTGATGATTCCATGTGGTCGCGCGGGCAGGCCTGGGCAATATACGGATTCACCATGTGTTATCGTGAAACCGGGATTGTTGACTTTCTGGAAACAGCTAAAGGCTTGGCAAGAACCTTTATAAATCATCTCCCTGATGATTATGTGCCTTATTGGGATTTTGATGCCCCCAATGCCCCTGATGAATATAAGGATGCTTCAGCAGCTGCCATAGCCGCCTCTGGAATTATTGAACTATCCGGTTTGATTGACAATGAAGACGAAAGTGGGTGGTTTCACAATAATGCAATACATATTTTACATTCCCTGGCCGGGAATTATTTATCTGATGGGTCAAATCATGCCGTGTTGTGGCATTCGTCGGGCCATGTGCCCGCCAATTCGGAGGTTGATGTACCAATTATTTATGCAGATTATTATTTTATTGAAGCTCTGTTAAGAGAAAGAAATCTTCAGAATTCGAACAGGTGACATTAATATCTGCAGGACACATGTAAAACGGACTTTTAAGAGTGATCTCAATATATTTAAAGTGAAAATCTTATTGAAATGATGTATTCTTTATATAAACACATTAGACTAGTATTTCTGGTTATCGCTATAAATATTTGTCCGGAATTGCTGTTTTCTGAGAGCCTCTGTAATTCCATACCTGTCTGCTCAAATAGTGAACCTATGGTTAGCATATCCGGACATGACCAGACCATTCGTTGGGGTGACCGCTTTGACGAACACCCGGTAAAGGTTCATTCAAACTGCAACGAAGTCGAATTGTTTGTTAATGGTGTTTCGCAGGGTGTAATAACCAGGAATGGCGATGATTTTTCGATAACAGGTTTTCAATGGAATGTCAGGTATAACGAACGGGGTACCCATCTGAAGGTGGTTGCCAGGAAAAATGATGCCGTGGTTATTGATAAGCTTGACATAAATTACCAGACCCTGGAATGGGAAGAACCCTACAGATTGTTGCCAGAAGTTACAGAAATGAATAATGACACTGCAACAGTAATGGTGGTCGTTCTCGATAAAAACGGGGTGTTGTGCCTGGATGCTGACAATATCATTGCATATTCTCTTATTGGTGATGGTCAGTTGATCAATACCCATGGTGCCACCCCTTACAAACATGAAATTCAACCAACCAATGGAAGCGCTCGAATCCGCGTAAAACTAAACGGTGGAGAATCGATGCTATCGGTACATTCTGAACAATTGCCTACGGCATTTATTGGTGTCGGGCCAGACTCCGATGATAAAGCAAAACAACCTGAACCACTAGGTTGCCTGTCACTTTTTAAACTTCCATCAGAAGAAGATATTATTCAATACATGAACCTGGTAGCCGATTGGCAACTTGAAAACCTTCCCGAAAGAAAACAACGGCCAGGGTCTGGATATCCACCATATTGGTATGACCACTTCGATTGGACTAACGGATCATTTTATACTGGCGTTATGGCGCATTGGCGAACTACCGGCAACAAAAAGTATTTTGATACAATGTTAGAATTTGCAGAGGAAGTAAATTACCAGCCCGGCACCAGGTTGTTGCATGCCGATGACCATGTTATAGGTCAGACTTATGCAGAAATTTATATGGAAAATCAAGATCGTAGAGTCATTCAACCTATGTTGGACACCTTTGATAAAATTATGGAAACCCCACATCTGGGGAGGGAAATATGGGATTGGTGTGATGCCCTGTATATGGCTCCTCCAACACTTGTTTTATTATCAAATGTCACGGGTGATGATAAATACATCGACTTTATGGATGAATTATGGTGGGATGCTACAGACTTTCTTTACGATACAGAAGAAAAATTATTTTATCGTGATAACCGCTTCGTGATCAAGGAAGATGGAACCGGACGCCGGGAGAAAGATGGAAGTAAGGTGTTTTGGAGCAGAGGGAATGGCTGGGTGCTGGGAGGTCTTGCTCGTGTACTTGAATACATGCCCGTCGATTACCACAGTCGCGAAAAATTTGAAAATCTGTTTCGTGACATGTCGGCACGAATTACAAAGCTTCAAATGCCCGATGGTATGTGGCGCTCCAGTCTGCTTTATCCTGAATTTAATGAAGCCGGAGAATCCAGTGGAACAGCATTTTTTGCTTTTTCCCTTGCATGGGGTGTTAATCAGGGACTTCTTTGTGAAGAAACTTACATGCCATATATACTTAGATCATGGAACGGATTGGTAAACAATGTGCACCCCGACGGGAAGCTGGGTTGGACTCAGCAAACTGGTTTTGCACCAGACGACATTCATGCTGATATGTCGGAGGTTTATGGTGCCGGAGCGTTCTTGCTTGCCGGCAGCGAGCTGGTTAGGTATGTTAACAACACAAATCAGTCCGGAAAATAGTTCTCTATTGACCGCGTGATGCTTATGTTCAAATTTGTTGCAGCCCTGTTACTTTTGGCAACGGTTGGATGTATTTCAGAATGACGAAAAACAAAAAAGCAAACTTAAAAGAATTAACTTTATGATAGCTGAAAACTTAAAATATGTATTTGTTCGTGCCATAGTTATGAAGGTTTTACTTGTAAATAAAATAAAATTATTCAGACCCGTTCAATTATTATTACTGCTTTTAGCTGTAGGAACGCATGTTTCTGCGCAAAATCAGCAAGTAGTAATGGAGTATGAAACCAAAATTTCAGATATTGGGCTCTTTTTCGATGGAAATGCAGTGCCTGCAGCTCAACGCCTCACGCATCCAAACAGAACCGATGGCAGATACGATTATGCTTTTGGGAACAGAATTACACCACACGGCGACTGCATTGCACAATATGAAGATTATGTGTTTCTTACTTGGTACAGAGGTGGTAAAAATGACAGGCATGTAATGCTAACCCGTGTTAATATGGTAACAAAATCGCAGGTAACCATTGAATTCCCGCACCGTCATACCGGTTTCCAAAACAGATGGTGGGTAGGTGAATCGCACAATACCATAGCAGTGGGAATTTGCCCAATCGATGAAACCGTACACTTGCTTTATGATATGCATGCCTATTCGGCAACCAGACCTGCAGACGGGAGTTTGGCCAACGACTATTTTCGCTACAGTGTTTCTGAAAAAAACGTAGCCACACTTCCTGATGAGGATTTCACCATAGATAAATTTCTTCCTAAAAGATTGTACCTGAAGCAAGGTGAAAATTATGAGGGATTGACTTATCCCGAGTTTTTTGTAAATACCGACAACGAACTTCTTGTTAAAATGAGAGTCGGTGGTCACAATAACGGGAAATTTCAGATGGCAAAATACGATGGTAACTCATGGTCGAACTGGGTAGATTATAATGTTTTAAATGCAAATAGCAGGCCTCAGGTTAATTACAATTGGGGTCTTTATGGCAGTATTAAGTATTTGCATGGAAAATTTCAGATTGGATATTCTATAAGAAAAAATGACAATAACGACAGATATATTTATAATAATGGTTTTTTCTATTCCTATTCAAATGCTCCCGATGGCAGCACCGATTGGTATAACTATAGGGGAGAACAGGTTAGCTCACCAATAATTAATCCTTACGAAGTTTTCATCTCTGAACCGGGCGATCAAGTAACGGGAAATGCAACTAATTCGGTAAGAATTAGCACAGGACCAACCTGGACCGTTACGGAGCGGGGCGATATTCATTTTATGATTAACAATGTGAGGGGAGCCAATAACCAAAGGGTTAATGTGCATACCTATAAAAAAGCAAGCGACTCGGTTTTTACCACAACAACCAGTTTTCCCGGGGGTGATGAATTTTTAAGTGTGGGTAACGACATTTACCTGATTGGCCTAAGCAACGGAAGGCCATTTATCAGAAAAGCCGAAGGTGGCACTAATGACTGG
Organism: Bacteroidales bacterium; assembly: GCA_007128045.1. Lineage (GTDB taxonomy): Bacteria > Bacteroidota > Bacteroidia > Bacteroidales > UBA7960 > SKYG01. The sequence goes on from SKYG01000104.1 coordinate 6,766, forward strand.
ACGCTCTTGTATCAGGCTACCTCAGGAAAAAGTTTTCGTCATGGGAATGTGCTGGTCAGGGATGGAAAAGTTTACTACTACTTAATGGAAAATAAATCAGGTAATGCGCAGCCCATTTACCTTCAGGTATATGATTTGGGTATTGTGCCAGACGATCCG
>SKYG01000163.1 GCA_007128045.1 Bacteroidales bacterium
ATGTGATTGATCACTTCGCTGGTGACGACACCCATCTGTTTCGTTTTTCTGGTGGAGATGGCGATGGACTTGCTGTACCACATTTTGAGGTGTATGACAATGTGATCCCATCGTCGAATAGCGTCATGGCGCACAACCTGTTTCGTCTGGCCAATTTATTTGAAATTCCTGAATGGGGTCATCGCAGCTCGCTGATGTTGAGAGATATGCGTTCCAGGTGGGAGCGTCACAGTGGCAGCTTTGCACATTGGGGAAGCCTGTTGTTACACCATACGGCTCCATTTTATACCATCGCCGTGGCCGGACCGGAAGCGCGCGAGCTGATCAGAGAACTAAGTAAATATTTCCTGCCTGATGTGTTGCTGGCCGGCACAGAAACACCTGATGCTTCCCTTCCGGTTTTTGAAAACCGTTATAAGTCAGGACAGACCTGGATCTATGTGTGCAGTTTCGGATATTGCAAACAACCGGTAAAGACCGTGGAGGAAGCTTTGGCCTTTATCCGTGCCGTTTCCTGAGCTCGGCGATCACCTCTGACCAGCCCAGGCCTTTGGCCAGAAGTAGTACGGTGAAGTGATAGATCAGATCGGCGGCTTCTTCAGTAAATCGTTCAGGGTCTCCATGCTCAGCCTCCAGGGCAACCTCTACTGCTTCCTCTCCCAGTTTTTTCGCGATGCGTTTTGACCCGGCTTCAAACAGTCTGGCTGTGTAGCTTTTTTCAGGATCTTCATTTCGTCTTGACCGCAACAAGCCTTCGAGATAGTCAATGAATGCCAGCTCTTTCAAAAGGGAAGATTCTGCGGTTGAGGCCTTGTCGTCAAGCTTGTTATAAAAGCAGCTGACAGCACCCGTATGGCAGGATGGCCCATGTGGTGCCACCTTGACCAGTAAGCTGTCGTTATCGCAATCGGCGGCAATCTCTTTCACCTCGAGGTAGTTTCCTGATGTTTCTCCCTTTATCCACAAGCGATCTTTACTGCGGCTGTAAAAAGTCACCCTGCCCGTACTTATGGTCTGTTCATATGCTTCTTTGTTCATGTAGGCTTGCATCAACACCTGCAGCGTTTCTGCATCCTGAATGATCACAGGGATCAAGCCGTTTCCTTTATTAAAATCCAATGTTATTTCCTTGCTTTTCATACATATTATCTTTTAACTTATAACTCGTAACCCGGTAACCTTCGATCTGTAGGGTATCTCTCACTTCGCTTCGCTTCGTTCGAGATGACGGGTGCTATGCAACCGGCAAGCCTGTAACCTGCAATCTGGTAACCTATCGATGGGCGACCACAAGGGTCGCCCCTACAGAATCCTCAACCCGCAACCCTCAACCCTCAACAATTCAACAACTCAACAATTCAACTTCCTTTCACCTGACTGGTACGCCATGTTCTTTCAGAAAGGCTTTCACCTCGGCTATGCTGACCAGTCCGTAGTGAAATATGCCGGCAGCCAGTGCTGCGTCGGCATTTGCCTGGGTAAATACATCCAGGAAGTGTTGGGGGTTTCCAGCGCCTCCTGATGCAATTACGGGGATAGACACTGCGTCACACACATCTTTGGTGATGTCGAGGGAGAATCCTTCCCTGGTGCCATCGGCAGTGAATGATGTCAGTAGTATTTCACCGGCGCCAAGCTCATAGCATATCTTTGCCCACTCAACAGCGGAGATGCCTGTAAACTTGGTGCCTGCATGGCTTACAACCTCCCATTCATTTTCATGATATCGTGCATCGATGGCCACTACCACGCATTGATTGCCAAAGGCATCTGAAAGCCGCGTAATCAATCCCGGGTCGAGCACGGCAGATGTGTTTACCGAAACCTTGTCGGCGCCTCTTGCCAGCAGTGTCTCTACTTGTTGCTCGTTGGAGATACCTCCGCCTACGGTAAAAGGGATGGAAACGGCAGCTGCCACGTCTTCAACAACCTGCAGGAAGGTGGATCGTCCTTCGAGCGTTGCCGTAATGTCGAGCAGTGTAAGCTCATCGGCACCATTTTTTGAATAGGCGGCTGCCAGCTCCACAGGATCACCGGCATCCTGGAGGTTGCCAAAACTTACCCCTTTCACGGTACGTCCGTTTTTAATGTCGAGGCAGGGAATGATTCTTTTTGTTAACATAGTTGATTGTTTGTGTGGTAAATAATTTTTATTAGCTGCTAACTTTAACCAATTCTTTCAGGCTTATGGTTCCTTCAAACACAGCTTTCCCTGTGACTGCAGCATACAGTCCGCAGTTTTTCAGAAGTATGAGGTGATCGATGGTTGCCACCCCACCGCCGCCGATAAACCTGACATTGGGGAAGGCTTCAACGAGTGGCTTGTAAAAGTCGGGGTTAGGTCCTTGCATGGTTCCATCGCGACTGATATCGGTCACGGAAAAGTATTCCCATCCTACGGAGATAAGATTTTTCAGTGCTGTTTCAGCGGCTATGGATGTTTGTACCTGCCAGCCATTTACGGCAATGGTTCCTTTGCTGATGTCGAGTGCAGCAATCAATTGATCTTTGCCGAAGCGTGACACACACTGTTGCGGCACGTCAGGTTCTGAAAATAGCAAGGTGCCGATGTTGGCTTGCTTGGCCCCGGCATTCAGCACGCTTTCGATATTTGCAAGGCTTCTGATGCCTCCTCCAAAATCTATAATCAGCGAGGTGCCGTCAGCAATCTGTTCAAGCACATGCAGGTTTTTCGGTTTGCCTTGTTTGGCGCCGTCGAGGTCTACCAGGTGCAGGTGTGTAATCCCTGCGTCTTCGATGGCCCTGGCCTGGTCGAGAGGGGTTGTGCTGTATGACTTACGTTGGGCGAAGTCGCCCTGAAATAAGCGGACACATTGTCCGTTCATGATGTCGATGGCAGGTATGGCTATCATAGGTCTATAAAGTTTTGAAGTAATGTGGCGCCGGCGTCACCGCTTTTTTCAGGGTGGAACTGAACGCCAAAGTAGTTGCTGCTGGCCGCAGCGGCCGAAAAGGGTGTATGGTAGTTGCACAGTGCAATGGCTTCGTTGCTGGTAGGCATATAATAGCTGTGTACGAAGTAAAAAAAGCTTCCTTCGGGAATGCCTTTAAACAATGGGCCACGGATATTGTACACATCGTTCCAGCCCATGTGGGGTATTTTCAGGTCATGCTGAAACCGGACAATCCTTTCTGAGAAAAACCCCAGTCCTGGCGTCCTGCCTTCTTCCGACAGGCTGGCCATCAGTTGCATGCCCAGGCAGATCCCCAATACCGGTCTGGGAAACGACTTAATAGCCTCCGCCAGTCCGCTGCTTGCCAGGTTTTCCATGGCCGGCCGTGCATGACCTACCCCGGGAAATATAATTTTGTCAGCACCAGATACCTCTTCCGGGGTAGCGGCAGTTTCCACAACAACCCCCAGCCGTGCAAAGGCATTTTTAACGGAGGCAATGTTGCCTGACTTATAGCTGATGATTTTAATCGTTTGCGACATAAGCTGATAGCGTGGTTAAAACATGTTGGATACGAACTTATATTACAGGCTCCCTTTGGTGGAAGGAAGTATGCCTTTCTCATTTCTTGTTACTGCCATTCGCAGTGCTTTGGCAAAGGCCTTGAAGATGGCTTCGATTTTGTGGTGGTCGTCCTGGCCTTTTGCTTTGACATGTATGTTGGCAGCGGTTGCTTCTGCGAATGACCTAAAGAAGTGTTCATAGAGGGTTGTTGGCACTTCACCGGTGAATGGTGCCTCAAAGCTTGCCTTCCACTTCAGGAAGATGCGACCACCAAAGTCGATCAGTACCTCGGCACTTGCATCGTCCATTGGCAATGAAAAGCCATATCTCTCGATGCCGGCTTTATCACCCAGAGCCTTTCTGAAAGCTTTTCCCAGGGTGATGGCTGTGTCTTCGATGGTATGGTGGGGATCGACATTTAGATCGCCGGTGGCCAGAATATCCAGGTCGAATATGCCATGGCGTGCAATCTGATGCAGCATATGGTCGAAGAAGCCAACCCCTGTGCTGATATTTGCCCTGCCAGTGCCATCCAGGTTGATGCGAACGGTGATATCTGTTTCTGATGTGCTTCTCTGTACCACAGCACGGCGCGCAGCTTTTGTGCTTTGGGTGGCGGGCAGCTCCTTAAGATCGATGTCTGTTGATGGTGATTCATAGTCTGGGGTGCCTGATATATTGGCATTCACTGCATCGGAACCCTCACCTGATGGCTGGTCAACCTCTTTGAGGCTCCCATAAAGACTCCAGGTATCAATCAGGCGTTGATTTTCTTCAGATGTTCCAACGGTGACACGCAGGCAACCCTCGCATCCGGGCTCCTTGCTTCTGTTTCTGACGATTATACCTTTAGCCTTCAAAAAATTATACAGGTTATCTCCATCAGATGTCTTCACAAGCAGAAAGTTGGCATCTGATGGATATATGTGGCTTACGAGAGGAAGTGTCTTCAGTTGTACTTCAAGAAGTTTTCGATTCTCCAGGGTTTCTGCTATACTTAGCTTGTATTGGGCATACTTGTCGAGTGCGGAAATGGCAAGACTGTTATTAGGCATACTCAGGTTGTATGGAAACCGTACTTTATTCAGCACAGAGACTATCTCTTCTGATGCATAGGCCATCCCTACCCTGGCACCGGCCAGTCCCCAGGCCTTGGAAAAGGTTTGAAGAACGATCAGGTTTGGATATTGATCCAGCTCCGGAAGCAAACTGTTATTGGGTGAAAAGTCCATATATGCTTCGTCAACGACAACCAGTCCGTCGAATTGTTCCAGTAACTGGATGATGGTGTCGCGAGGTTGAATGTTACCCGTTGGGTTGTTGGGGCTGCACACAAACATGGCTCGTGTATTATTGGTAGCGGCAGCCATGGTGGCTTTGACATCAATCAAGAAGTTGCTGGTAAGCGGTACTTTTTTTATTCCGAGGTCGTTCATCTGTGCACTTACTGCATACATTCCAAAAGTAGGCGGGAAGATGATAATATGATCAAGCATCGGCCTGGCGAAGCAACGCAATATCAGGTCGATGGCTTCATCACTGCCATTGCCAAGAAATATCTGGTTTTCGCGGACTTCCTTCAGAACTGCCAGACTTTTCTTTAGTCTTTCCTGGTTGTTTTTGGGATAGCGGTTGATGTTTTTTGGCAAGCCTTCAAAAGGTTCGGGCTGTTCGTTGGCATCCAAAAAGATGGTATCTTCATCATTCCCTGAATACTCAGATCTGGCAGATGAATAGGGTTTCATTTCCCGTATATTATCTCTGATTAAGGTGTTAAGGTTAAAGCTCATGATATGGTCTGTTAGGCTCTTGAAGTGGTTTAAGGTTTAAAGTTGAAGGGTTAAGTGTTATTTTCCATTCGCACCAATACGGCATTGGCGTGGGCATCGAGTTGCTCTGCCTGTGCCATTTTCACGACGGCCGGGGCCAGCGTTTGCAATCCTTCTTGTGTGATTTCCTGGAAGGTAATACTTTTCATAAATGCATTTGTGGTGATGCCGCTCCAGGCGCTGGTAAACCCGTTGGTTGGCAGGGTGTGGTTGGTGCCGCTGGCATAGTCACCAGCCGACTCGGGGGTATAGTTCCCGATAAAAACTGACCCGGCATTATTGATTTGTTCAGCTGTTTCGTTGGCCTTGCCGGTAGAAATGATCAGGTGTTCCGGCCCATAGAAATTGCTGATCTCAACAGCTTGGCCGATATCTTTTACACAAATGGCCAGGCTTTCCTTGAGTGCCTTTCGTGCCGTTTCCTCCCGGGGCAGGCTTTTTAGCTGCTGTTCGATATGGGATAGTGTTGCTTCAATGATTTGCATGGAGGTGGCCACCAGTATTACCTGGCTGTCGTGGCCATGTTCAGCCTGGGATAGTAGGTCGGCTGCGATGTAGGCTGGCACAGCTGTTTCATCGGCGATGACCATCACCTCCGACGGACCTGCCGGCATGTCGATGGCCACACCGCGACCTGCCAATTGCATTTTCGCACTGGTCACATAGGCATTACCGGGGCCGAATATCTTGTCTGCTTGTGGCACTGTTTCAGTGCCCAGAGCCATGGCCGCGATGGCCTGGGCGCCACCAATGGCAAACACACGGATGTTAAACAGGCCAAAGGCGTACAGAATCTCAGGTGTTGCGCCGGGAGGCGTGCAGGCTATGATCTCTTTACATCCTGCCAGGGTTGCCGGAATGGCCGTCATCAGCACCGTAGAAAACAAGGGTGCTGTTCCGCCGGGTATATATAAACCTATTCTTGGGATGGGTCTGTATCGAAGACTGCACTTGATGCCAGGCTGTGTCTCAACGCTTATCTGACGGGGAAGCTGTGCCTGATGGAATGCCCTGATGTTGTTGATCGCCGTTTGAATGGCTTCCTTTAATGTTGGATCCACAACAGACGCTGCTTCCAGGAGTCGTTCCCGGGGTATCTCGAATACGTCAGGTGCCTGACCATCCAGCTCCATCGATAGCTCACGCAAGGCCTTGTCGCCTTCTTCTTCAACACGTGCGATGATCTTCGCGACAATATCGTCTACTGCTCCACGAATTGCTGACGGCCTTTGCAGGATGGCTGCATAATCTTTTTTATCAATCTGTTTTATGATTTTCATGTGTTTATAATTTGGTCGAAGGTCGAAGGTCGAAGGTCGAAGGTCAAAGGTCGAAGGTCGAAGGTCGAAGGTCGAAATGCCAGGGAGGCTCCAGGCACCCATAATCATCCTCTTGTGTGTCAATAACATCGTCATGCTCGGTTCATTGTCTGATAATTAATGCGGACAGGTTCAGCCTTGTCTCTTCAATTATTTTGGACAGGTCCAGCCCTGTCCCAAACTCCAAGGACAGGTCCAGCCCTGTCCCTACTATTGTTCAACACCGCAACGATTCAAC
>SKYG01000118.1 GCA_007128045.1 Bacteroidales bacterium
AATTGTATAATAAGTAAATATAAATATATAAAATAGACCCGTAGATATTTTTTCTCGGAATAATAAATTTTGGCCTTATTTTTGTGTATCAATAACTAAAACACTTTGAATATGAACAACAAGCGCTCATTTATAGGCATCACCTTATTTGCTTTACTGCTTACAATTGGAGTTTACCAGTCTGCAGAGGCCCAGGATGCCAAAGTTAATTGGCTGACTATCGAGGAAGCAGAAGCCCTGAATAAGAAAGAGCCAAGAAAGATTTTTGTCGACTTTTACACGGATTGGTGTGGCTGGTGCAAACGTATGGAAGCCACCACTTTTTCGCATCCTGTAATTGCCGATTACATCAACAAAAACTATTATCCGGTCAAGTTTAATGCCGAACAGACCGATCCGGTCAAGTTCAGGGGAACGGAATACACGAACGATAATGCAGGCCAGCGTCGCGCTGCGCATAATTTCGCAATCGCTGTGTTGCAAGGCAGGATGGGTTATCCCAGCGTGGCATTTTTCGATGAGGATTTAAACCTGATCACCACCCTTTCGGGCTTTCGTCCTCCGGAAAAGTTGGAACCAATCCTGGTGTTTTTTAAGGATGATGTTTACAAAGAAACGAGCGACCTGGATGCGTTTTCTGCCAGTTTTAAAGGAAACGTTGAATAATTGTAGGGACAGGGCTTGACCTGTCCAACCCGCAACCCGGTAACCTGGTAATCTTCGATCTGTAGGGTATTTCTCGCTGCGCTCGAAATGACAGGTGCTAAGCAAGCCGAAACCCGGTAACCTCGTAAACTGGATACATCCAAAACTACGGATGGGATCTCTCGTTTCACTCGAGACAGGCCCCGTAACCTATTAAGCTGTTTTCGTTATCGTGTAGATGTACCATTCGCAGATCAGTGCGTTGTAGCGGTTAAAGCGTTTTGGGGTTTTGTGTCCTTGCTGTTTCATTTGCTCACTCATTTTACGGGTGAATCTACTATAGCATATCCAGTCGTTTTTTTGAATTCGTCTTTCCAGAATGGGGAAGGGGGTGATTATTTTTACCCACTTCCTGGCCATTTCTCCCATTTTTTGTTGTGCTCTATTGACACCTGTTTTCTCAGCAATTTTCTGAGAAGGTAGTTCATGCTTGCCAAAAAACACCTCCATCGGCTTGAAGTAAGTTTCCTCCAGGGTTTTGTCATACAATACTTTGTTGCTTCTCAGGCTAAAAGGCAGTGCACGAAAGAAGTTTTGTAGCAGGGCATCCCATAGCGGAAAGCGCACTTCGTAGCCAAAGTAAGGAAATACTGTAGCTGAGTTGAATACAAATTTTGCGAGTTTTTCTTTAATATCCCAGTCTTCGATGAAGGGGCAATAACCTGGCTGAACGATATAGCCAGGTGGTGTATATGATTCAAACCAGGATTTCAACCGATTATATACTTGTTGCTTGTCTTTCTTTTTCAGGTTAAGGAACGGATAGTAAATTTCTGTTATATGCCAGGGTAAGTCTTTGTGTTCGCATGGTGTTCGTGCTGATATTTCCACGTAACTGCCTCCTAGGTAATCGCCTGAGTGGCCGGGAAGGAAGATGCTGTTTTCTGGTATCAGTTTGTTGTCTTTTAGGTATTTTACCCCAAAGTACTCTTGCAGGTATGGCATGGATGTAAGGTTTCCCGCATAGTCGCTATAAGCCTGGAACAGCGGTTCATTCAAGTATCCCGCCGTATCCAGCTTGGTATAATCAGCGAATATCCATTGGTAGCCAAGCTTTTCTGCTACCTGTCGACTGATTATCGATTCCGGGTTTGGCTTGCCATATGTGAAGCAGATTACATTGTCAACACCTGCCTTTTTCAGCATACAAGCGATCAGCCTTGAGTCGTAGCCTCCACTCAGAGGAACCACCAAAGTCTGTCCATTGGCAGATTTGGCCATTCTTTCAGCGACGCGATCTATTGTGCTGACAAGCTCATTTCCAAGCTGTGCCTGAGATTTACCGGAGACGGTCTCAGGAAGGAAGTAGCTCCAGGTGATGGTGGTTGGATTCCGGTTGCCGGCATCTTCATCAATGGCCGGAAAACATATCAGTTCACCCGGTTTAACCCTAAAGATGTTATTAATCAATGTCTCCCGTCCCAGAACGAATCCTGCGGCCCGGAATTCCGGGACAGCTGGTTGATTCAGTTGGTGCTGACCTGTTTTGTCAGCAAGTGTAGAAGCGCTGTCTGACACCAGCCATCTGTTGTTAACACATGTGTAAAAGATGGGAAACATGCTCATCTGGTCAACGGCAACAAGAAGACCGTCACAGGTTTTAACCAGGACAGAAAAAGAACCGTGAATCGTCTGAAGGAACTCTTTTAATTGAAACGTGCCGGTAATTGTTTTGAAACGCTGTATGGCCTTCCGACCATGATAATAATCTCCCGACTGGTCGAAAAAGAATCCCTTGAAGCTTATCCCGCTTTCAGATAGCCACTGGTAGCCGTTGTTGAATGTGAGTATTGGGTGCTGGATCATAATCTTAGGCCGGTTTATAGTATGCTATAATTTATGTATTACACGTGACCAAATTGTTCTTGATTAGTCAGACAGCTCTATGGAAAAATGAAAATCATTGATTGAGCTCACTCTTAAAAGTCTGTTTTTTTGTGTGGAAGAATACTTTTCATAGTGGGCTCTTGATTATTTCTTGATACAGTGTAATATATTCTGCTGCGATGGCCTTTGGGCTGAAGCGGTTGATGGTATAATTCCAGATGGTATCCCGGTTAAAGCTATGATAATTATGTATCATGCTTTTCATGGCCCTGGCCAGTTCCGGGGGCTTGTCAGGTTCTACAATATATCCACAATCATCGGTAATAAATGATTCCGGGCCGCCCGACCTGCCTGCAATCACCGGCAGACCACAGGCCATGGCTTCGATAAACACCACACCAAATGCTTCAAAGCGGCTGGGAAGCACGAATGCATTGGCCCGGTGAAGCTGATCCCTTACCTCTTCGCGCGACAGGGCACCGGTAAAGCTGATATGTTGTTGAAGGCCAAGCCTGGATACCTGTTCTTCCAGTATATGGCGCTGGCTGCCATCACCACCGATTACCAGCTGGCAGTTGAGGGAGCCATCTTCAATCAGCAGTTTCATGGCACCGATCAGTGTGTCGATCCCTTTTACCGGCTCCAGGTGGGCCAGGCAGAAGAACCGGAATGGGGTCTCTGTTTTGGATGATGACGTACTAAAGAACCGGAATGACCCTTCTGATTTGGCTGTTATTGCCGGGTTAAAGAACCTGGTGTCGACCATATTTGGGATGGTGATGGGTGAGTGAGGGATGGCACTTCCGGCGATGTCCAGAATTTTGGGTTGTAATGAATCGCTTACGGTGACGATGCGGCTGGCATTGGTGAACGCTTCATACAGGAGAGGCATGTGCCAGGGGAGAAACATCTCTTGTGCTTCCGGTGTGTTGAATACGAAGCGGCTGCGGTGTTCTGTGATCACATAGGGAATGCCGTACCGTCTTTTGATACGGGCGGCGGCCACGCCGGCCCATATACTGCTGTGTACCTGTATGAGGTCAGGCTTTCTATGCTGTCTGATCCATTGCCCTGCCAATGATACGGCATTGCGTATCCATCCTACGATATTGATTTTATGTACACATGGGATGGTGCGGTATAGCTTGTATGCTTCACGGAATGACCCGGGTGCTATTGTTGGGTTGCCCGCTGATTTTGGAATATCCTTGCCTGTGATATAGTTCTTCAGACCATGCGTTCGTATGCTTGACTGTATGACCGCCATGGTAGTAACATCCAGGCCTTCGGCGGCCAGCGCCATGCTGTGTTCACGGAAAAACTCGCCTCCCCGCGGAGGATACCACGAGGGAAGTACCATGATCCTGATGTTGCTGTTACGGGTCATCTCCTGGGGATGTTATGGTTTAAGGCTGAGCGAAGCGAAGTCTCGAACGAATGTGAGGGATCTCTTCATAGTTTATTGTTAAGGGTTGTTATTCGTTAAGGGGGCTGTCTGTTTATCACCTGCTTTGGCCAGTGAAAGGTACCAAAATAAATTGTATCCTACAACCAGGGTGCTGCACAGGGAGAACAGGGCGATCGCCAGTGTGAGGTTGTTGGCTGCGATGCCTGCGCCGAGCGCGAGAAAGCGCAGAAGCAGGTAAATGATATCTATTACCATGGCTTTCTTTTGACGGAAGAACAACTCCGGAATAAACGACAGGGGGCTGGTGATAAATACCATGAGCAGGTATGGGCTCAGGTATTGCAGTATGGTACCTGCCATCGCGTACTCATCCGAAAATATGATTGAAAACAATGTTGGAGCCCAGATGGCTACGGACAGAACCGGGATTATCGCCAGCAGGAAGAAACGCCCTGCCAGCTTCTTCAGCGAGGGATAGATGTGTTTCTTATGATGGTGATCTTCAATGACCTTTTGGGATAACACCTGCAAGGTTGACTGCGAAAACAATCCAATAGGCCTGAATACAAAGGTGAATCCAAATGCATATAAGCCTGCAATGGCCGGCGAGAAGCCCCAGGTAAGCATGAAAACGGGCAGGCTGCCCGACAGGTTGTTGGTAAAGTTCAGGGGCATGTTGAACTTTGGATAGCCTGAATAGTATTTGGCCTGTTTGAGGATGGATGTGCGGTCTGGGATGATCCTGTTATGATCTGCCGTGGAATCTTTTTTTGATGGGTCAGGTGCAAGGGAGGACCCGGAGCTTGTTAAGGTGGCCTTCATGGGTTTCCATATCCCAGCAGTCATGTATATGGCGGCGGTAAGCTGTGCCATGATCTGACCGGCGATCAGTCCGTTGAAGGCCGCCTTGAACCATGCTGCCACCAGTCTTGTACCATTGAGTAGGGAATATTGCCATATGGTAGACCTGGCAATCAAGCCGAAGTGCTTATTGCGGTTGGCGTAAAAGGTAGCCGATTGATGGATGCCATGCAGCAGCAGGCTCAGTGGCAGGAAGTAAAGCCAAGGGGCTAAGGCCGGGTTTCCGGTCATGTTTGCCAGCGGACGGTTAAAGAGAACTGTAGTTATCAGGGTGATCAAGGTTACCACGATGGTTATGCCCAGAACCAGCCAAACGATGGCCATGGCGTCGCGATTGCTTTTCGGCAGCATGATGGCCTGCTCATATTTCGCCGTCGATACCACCGACATGACGCTGAATATGCTCAGGTACAGAGCCACCAGGCCAAAGTCGTCGGGGCTATACAGGCGTGAAAGAACCGGGGCAAGCAGCAGCGACATTCCCTGTGCGATCATGTTCCCGGAAAAGAGCTTCATGAAGTTTCGGGTGGTTTCTTTCCGGATGAATGTGTGAAAGGGTGTCATGCTGGGTTCTCTGTTGCGGGTTGAGAGTTGCGGTAGTCAATGCCTAAATAGGGTTGATGTAGGGGCGACCCTTGTGGTCGCCTGTTTCCAGGTTCCCGGGTTTCCAGGTTGTAAGTTCATGGATCAAGTAAAGAAATGCAATGTGTCAAAGGTCGTAAAAATATGTTTTGGTTGTAAGAAAATTCGGATTAGGTTGAAATCAGTTATCTTTGCCGGGAAGTCTAACATCGGTCGCAGTCTTCCCGGACTTATGTTGTTTCGACATTCAGACATTCAGACTTTTTGACATAGTTCTAAATTATTAAAGCTTATGTGGGCAAAAATTCAGAAGGCAGCAAAAGGGATTGTGCAGTTGATAAGGAATCCTTACCTGCTTAATCATGTGTTGGATGAGGAGTTATACTGGCGTAAGCAGGTGTTGAAGCATCATGGTGCAGACCATGGGCTTCCTGTGATCGACATTGTCGAACTGTTTCCCGGGTTCACACAGACGGTGTCGCCCTATTCCTTTCTGGATGGGAGCTGCACCCCCCTGGATCTGGCGCTGCTGCGTGGGCTGGCAGAGAGGTATGCTGTGGTTAATTATCTTGAGATCGGTACATGGCGGGGCGAGAGTGTGGCCAACGTAGCGCCCCTGGTGGAGCAGGCGGTGAGCATAAACCTGTCTGATGAGGAGATGCGGGCGATGGGCAGGGGAGAGGATTATATCGGCTTACACCGGTATTTTTCTGAGGGGTTGCCGAACGTGAGGCATGTGCAAGCCAACTCACGTAGCTTTGACTTTGGTTCGTTGGAGAAACGTTTCGACATGGTGTTTATAGACGGTGATCACCATAATGAGATGGTACGTTCGGATACGGTAAAGGTGCTCGAAGTGATCCAGGAGGAGAAGGGCATTATCGTGTGGCACGACTATGCCCGTAATCCGGAGCAGGTACGATGGAGCGTTCTGGCAGGAATTCTTGACGGCTTGCCCGAAGCCATGCGTCAGCATGTATACCATATATCCAACACCTTATGCGCGGTGTATCTGCCGCAACTACCTGACCAGGTGGTGGCAAAGGAGTTAAAGGCCAATGAGTCGCCGAAGACGTATTTTTCTGTGCAGATCACTGCGAAATCTGGTACATAATTTTTTCAGTTCGGTGCGGGCATATTCGATTTTTTTTTATATTTGCACTCCCAAACATGGTGGATGTAGCTCAGCAGGTTAGAGCATCAGATTGTGGTTCTGAGGGTCGTGGGTTCGAGTCCCATCTTCCACCCAAGAAAGCCGTAAAAGGCTAATAAACAATAAGTTAAAAAGAATTGTTTGTTTAACAGACAAAAAAACAGACAATTTTAACATTTTGAGTGACATCGGAAGTTGCTGATTGGCCTGGTATCAATCATTAAAAAATCCGCAAATGTCACGACAAAAACTACTTATCCTCCCCAGGCTGCACGCCTATGATGGGGACTTGGCAAAACAATGGTTTGTGTTTTATTCT
>SKYG01000111.1 GCA_007128045.1 Bacteroidales bacterium
AAGTTGGATTCCGGGTAGTAATGGACTGGCCTGTTGAAGAGCCTTGATTTTTCGAATTTTTAAGAGTGCGCTCAGATATTAAACTGTATCTTTGAATCGTTTTTTATAAAATAATTAATTTGCAAGTTATCAGACCGGTCAACCCATCTATATGAATCTTATCCACATCTTTTTAACTACAAACTGATCTCTAATGGACCAACAACCTAAGTTATCCTCCCGCCGCAACTTCATGAAAGACGCGGCTTCTGTTGCAGCATTGGGCGCTCTCGGAGCAGGCGTATTGTTAAAGTCTTGCAGCAGTGATCGCACAAAAAAAGTAAATGAACCCCAATTTCTCGACCAGGCACCTGATGGTCGCATCCTTAAAGCTGGCGTGATCGGCTGCGGTGGCCGTGGTACAGGTGCTGCCATTAACTTTCTTGACGCTGGCCCAAACCTGCAGATTACTGCGCTGGCCGACGTGTTTCAGGACAGGCTGGATCGTTGCCGGAATCAGCTCAGGGAAAGAAAAAATGTCGAAGTTGCAGATGAAAAGTGTTTTGTAGGCTTTGACGCCTATCAGAAATTGCTCGAAACAGATGTAGACCTGGTGCTAGTGGCCACACCACCATTTTTCAGGCCTATGCATTTTGATGCAGCTGTAAGGGCTAGAAAACACGCCTTCCTTGAGAAACCTGTCGCCGTTGACCCGGTAGGCGCAAGGTCTATCATGGCATCAGCAAGAATGGCTGATACCGCCGGACTGAAAGTCGGCGCCGGAACACAACGCAGACACCAAAGAGACTATGTAACCGCATACGAACAGATCAAAAGTGGTGCTATCGGCGATATTGTTGCTGCCAATTGCTACTGGAACCAGTCCCAACTCTGGTCGGTAGCACCTCAGCCCGGCTGGACTCAAATGGAGATGATGCTTCGTGACTGGGTGAACTGGAGATGGCTTTCGGGAGACCATATTGTTGAGCAACATGTACATAATATAGATGTAGTAAATTGGTTTACAGGACTACACCCTGTTAAGGCAGTAGGTTTCGGAGCAAGACACCGCCGTCCTACAGGTGATCAATTCGACTTCTTTAATGTTGACTTTGTATATGATAATGGAATGCATCTGCATAGCATGTGCCGACAGATCAGCGGATGTACCAACAACGTATCCGAATGGATCGTTGGCACCAAAGGGCGTTCAAACTGTGCAAACATGATTGAAGATCTTGACGGTAATAAAACCTGGGAATATAATTACCCACTCAATGAAGAGGGTCAGCCTTCCCCAAGAGCTATGAAACCTGCTATGGAACAAGAAATAATAGACTTGGTCTACGCCATTCGAAACAACACCCCATTTAATGAAGCCGAAGACTGCGCTATATCAACACTGGCAGCCATTATGGGTAGAATTTCGGCCTACACCGGCAAAGAAGTAACCTGGGAAGAAATGATCAACTCGAACCTTAGATTGGGGCCATCTCAATTGTCATTCGGTCCGGTCGATGTAGATGTCTATATTCCCACACCAGGTGCATAGGAATATTTATACATTATTTTAGCATTTATTATAACGGGTACATCTGCAAGCATAGGGTGTATCCGTTTTTTTATGGCATATAAAATCATTTTATCCGTATCTTTGCATCTTGTTTTTTTATGAGCCAGTAAGCCAAAAAAGATGCCAGGCTCAACCTGATAGTTTGAAAATAAGATACCTGCATGTGTGGAGTAGTTTGTGTATTTAATATTAAAGAAGACCATGAGACATTGCGAAAGCAAGTGCTTGAGATGTCTAAAAAAGTAAGACACCGTGGCCCCGATTGGTCTGGTGTCTATAGTTGCGATCATGCCATCCTGGCCCATGAGCGCTTATCAATAGTTGACCCCCAGTCGGGCGGTCAGCCACTGATCAGCAAAGATGGGAACCTGATCCTGTCTGTCAACGGAGAAATCTATAACCATGAGGACATCAGGGATCGTATCGGTAATTCATATGACTTCCTTACCAAATCAGATTGCGAGGTAATTCTCGCTTTGTACCGCGAACAAGGGCCTTCCTTTATCGAAGAGATGAACGGCATTTTCGGATTTGCCCTGTATGACAAAGAACGCGACGACTTTCTGATTGCCCGCGACCATATTGGCATCATTCCGCTGTATATGGGTTGGGATAAATACGGCCAGTTTTATGTAAGTTCCGAGCTAAAAGCCCTGGAAGGACAGTGCACCAGGATTAAGGAATTTCCTCCTGGTCACTACCTTACTAAAAACGACACAGAACCACAACGCTGGTATTATAGAGACTGGATGGAGTATGAACAGGTTAAAGATAACCAAACCAGCATCGACGACCTCAGACAAGCCCTGGAAGATGCGGTGCACCGTCAGCTGATGTCTGATGTTCCTTATGGGGTCTTGCTGTCGGGCGGCCTGGATTCATCCATTATCTCAGCAATAGCTAAAAAATATGCAGCACGACGGATAGAGACCAAAGACACCCAGTCGGCCTGGTGGCCACAGCTTCATTCTTTCGTTATCGGCATTGAAGGGTCGCCCGACCTGGCTGCGGCAAGAAACGTTGCCGACCATATTGGCTCTGTACACCATGAGATTAAATACACCATACAGGAAGGACTCGACGCCATACGTGATGTCATATACCACCTGGAAACCTATGACGTAACCACTGTCAGGGCATCCACTCCCATGTACCTGCTTGCCAGGGTCATCAAATCCATGGGAATCAAAATGGTGCTAACCGGTGAAGGTGCCGATGAGATATTCGGTGGTTACCTGTACTTTCACAAAGCACCGAACGCACAGGCATTACACGACGAAACCCTTCGGAAGGTCAGCAAACTGCATATGTACGATTGCCTGAGGGCCAATAAGTCACTTGCTGCCTGGGGTGTCGAAGGCCGGGTTCCTTTCCTCGACAAGGAGTTCATAGATGTGGCCATGAGAATGAACCCGCAAGACAAGCTGTCGATAAACGGCAGGATGGAAAAGTGGGTACTGCGTAAAGCCTTCGAGGACTACCTTCCCAACAGTGTTACCTGGCGCCAAAAAGAACAATTTTCGGATGGCGTAGGCTATGGCTGGATAGACACCCTGAAAAGGATGGCCTCAGAAAAGGTGAGCGACGACCAGATGAAAAACGCACAATTCCGGTTCCCGATAAACACCCCCATGTCGAAAGAAGAATATATGTACAGGGAACTATTCAGCGAACACTTCCCCTCTAACGAAGCAGCAGCATGTGTGCCGTCTGTGCCATCAATAGCTTGCAGCACAGCAGAAGCACTGGCATGGGATCAGGCATTCCAAAACAATACAGACCCGTCAGGACGCGCCGTGGCCGGAGTGCATCAACATAGTAGGGGCGTATAAAATACGCCCGTTGAATTGTTGAACTGTTGAGTTGTTGAGTTGTTGAAGGGTTGATTCGTTGATTTGTTGATTTGTTGATTTGATAACAATAGTAGGGACAGGACTGGGCCTGTCCACATTGATAATCTGACATGAATTGCGTAGGGACAGAACTGGGCCTGTCTACATAAATTAATATATAACAACATGTTCAAACATATGAAAACACACAGTAAATTACACAGTGCGATGGCTGTTTTGATTGCCATCATGACTCTGGCTGGATGCTCCGGCAGCAAAAAAGAAAATTGGGTTTCTATCTTTAACGGACAGGATCTTGATGGATGGGATATCAAAATCAGGGGTTTTGAGCTTAACGAAAATTTTGGCAACACCTTTTTTGTCGAAGACGGCCTACTGAAGGTGAGCTATGATGAATATGAAACGTTTGACAATCGTTTTGGACATATCTTCTACAACCAACCGTTTTCACATTATAAGCTAAGGCTCGAGTATCGATTTGTTGGTGAGCAGGTTGCAGGCGGAGCCGGATGGGCACTGCGTAACAATGGGATCATGTTCCATTCGCAATCGGCCGAAAGCATGGAATTAAACCAAAACTTTCCCGTTTCTATTGAAGCACAGTTATTGGGAGGAACCGGAGAGGGAGAAAGGGCTACGGGTAGCGTTTGTACCCCGGGAACCAATATCGAAGTAGATGGCAAAAGGATCACCACGCATTGTATTGACTCCAACGGGCCAACTTTTCATGGCGACCAGTGGGTTAAGTTTGAGCTGGTGGTTTACGGTGATTCGCTGGTCCATCACATAGTACAAGGTGATACCATATTTACTTACGGCAACCTGCGCCTTGAAGACAGCGGGTTGCCCTTGAAGGAAGGATATATCGCCCTTCAGGCAGAAAGCCATCCCACAGAATTCCGCAACATAGAAATCCTTGACCTTAGTGAAAAGAGAAGGTAAACTCCGCGGTTTGATTTATGGAAAATTAACCGTCAGCATGCTGCTTTCGTGCCTTTTTGCAGTTACTGTAATGGCAAATCCATTTACAATATCCCTTTGGCCTGCTGGTCAGCAGCCAAATCATCTGGATACCGGCGAATACGAAGTACATGACTCTACTGATATTGTCAGGATCAGCAATGTTCAAATACCCGATATAACTGTCTATCTGCCATCTAAAAGGAATGCCACAGGTCAGGCCGTCATAATCTGCCCAGGCGGTGGTTACAGCATCTTGGCATATGACTGGGAAGGCTCTGACATTGCAAAGTGGCTTAATGCAAATGGCATTGCAGCCATCGTGTTAAAATACAGGTTGCCTGGTTCAAAAAGCAATATTATCCGCCATAAATCGCCTTTACTTGACGCACAGCGAGCCATGCGCTTAACACGATTCTTTGCAGAAAAATGGAACATCAACCCTAAACAGATTGGCATCATGGGATTCTCAGCCGGAGGTCACCTGGCTTCTACCCTTTCCGTTCGCTTCGATCATGGTGATCCGCAACATCCAGATCCTGTCGAACAACAAAGCTGCCGTCCAGATTTCTCCTTGCTCATTTATCCGGTCATCTCTTCAAACCCTGAATACTCACACAAAGGGTCGTTTAAAAACCTTATCAGCGACGATACGTCTGATCCATTGTACCACTATTTTTCTAACGAACTTCATGTTACTAAAGAAACCCCACCAGCAATATTGATCCATTCGGCCGACGACCATAGTGTTCCAGCCGAAAACAGCATGGTTTATTTTCGTGCTTTAAAAAATAAGGGCGTTTCTGCTGAACTACATGTTTATCCATACGGCGGACATGGTTACTCATTAGCAATTGAGAAAGGGTATCTTTCTACCTGGCCCGACAGATGTATTGAGTGGCTAAAGCATATTAATAACCCTAATACTAATAACTAATACTACAATGAAAGAAAACGGATTACAAAAGGTTAAATTCTACAGTGGGACAGATATTCCTGTTGAATTACACAAAGTGCGTATTGTACAAAAATTACACCTTAAGCCAGTAGAAGAACGCCTGGTTGCCATTGAAAAGGGAGGATACAACACATTCCTTCTCAACACCAAAGACATTTTTCTGGATATGCTGACCGACAGTGGCACCAACGCCATGAGCGACAACCAGCTTTCCTCCATGATGCAAGCCGATGATGCGTATGCAGGCTCACAGAGCTTTTATCGCATGGAGGCGGCCATTCAGGAAGTGTTTGGCAAGCAGTACTTATTACCTGTACACCAGGGCCGTGCAGCAGAAAATATCATTTCACAGGTATTTATCAAGAAAGGTGATATCATCCCCATGAATTACCACTTCACTACCACCAAAGCACATATGGAGCTCAATGGCGGCAAGGTGCTCGAAATTTTTACCGACGAAGCCCTCAAGATAAAAAGCAACCACCCCTTCAAAGGAAATATTGATGTCAACAAACTTAATGACCTGATCGCTGAATATGGCGCAGACCGTATCCCTTTTATCCGTTTTGAAGCATCTACCAACCTGATCGGCGGTCAGCCTTATTCAATGGAAAACATGAAGGAAGTAAAGGCCATCGCAGACTCCCATGGCATCACAATTGTTCTCGACGCCAGCCTTATCGGAGAGAATGCATGGTTTATCAAACAGCGCGAAGAAGCGTATAAACAATCCAGCATCAAAGACATCCTGAATGAGATGTGCGACATGGCGGATATCGTGTACTTCTCAAGCCGCAAGGTTAGCTCAACCCGTGGTGGTGGTATTTGCACCAGCAATTATGACCTCTTCCTGAAAATGCGCGACCTGGTACCTTTATTTGAAGGCTTCCTTACCTATGGTGGGATGTCTGTCAGGGAGATCGAAGCCATGGCAGTAGGTTTCTACGAAACCACTGATGAAACCATCATCAGCCAATCCCCTGCCTTTGTTGAATACGCCGTCAATGAGCTTGACAAACTTGGTGTTCCGGTTATTACACCCGCAGGGGCGCTTGGCTGCCATGTCGATGCTATGGGCTTCTTACCCCACGTACCCCAGGAAGAGTACCCTGCCGGAGCCCTGGCCGCCGCCCTGTATATCGTTTCCGGCTGCCGTGGCATGGAACGTGGAACCATCTCCAGCGAAAGAGACGAAGATGGAAACGACATCCTGGCCGACATGGAACTGCTGCGTCTGGCATTTCCAAGAAGGGTGTTTACCCTTTCACAAACCATGTTTATGATCGACAGGGTAAAATGGCTCTACGACAACCGCGACCTGGTTGGCGGACTGCGTTTCAAAGAGGAACCACCGGTTCTCAGGTTCTTCATGGGAAGACTGGAACCTGTGTCAGACTGGCCACAAAAGCTAGCCGACAAATTCAATGCCGACTTCGGAGGAAGCTTGTAAGAAGAGAGTTGAGGAGTTGAGGAGTTGAGGAGTTGAGGAGTTGAGGAGTTGAGGAGTTGAGGAGTTGAGG